>CAXUES010000001.1:0-45048 GCA_964250185.1 uncultured Solirubrobacteraceae bacterium
CCCCGTGGTCGCGCAGACCGTGGCGTGCTTGGGCGAGCGCCCGAGGGCGAACGCGTTGGGCATCTGGGTCTGGGCGATGGCCACCGCGGGCTTGGGGATGTCGGCCTGGATGCAGAGGCGCTCGATCATCGCGTGCAGCTCGGGGGCCTCCTGCGGCGAGACGACGTGGGCGCCCATGGCCCGCATCGCGAGCTTGTCCGAGGCGAAGAACTGCGTGCCCAGGAGGGCCGCCGCGATGACGACCATGATCAGGATGCTGCCGCTGGCCGCGAAGATCGCGCCCATGAAGACGACGTAGACGAGCCCCAGCAGGAACATCGTGAGGAGCATCCGGGCCTGGAGGCCGGAGTCGCGGCCGAAGGAGGTGGATCGAGGCATGGTGCCGATGATGGTGGCAGCGATCGCTAAGTCGCGGGTGAAGTCGATGAGCTCCGGGTGAGACGCGCGTCCCGCAGGTCGCCTTGCAGGTCGCCATAACGCTCGAGCAGAGGTCGAGGTGCGGGCCTCCGCGCCGCTACGGTCGCCCCCGACATGCGCCGCACCCTCGCCACCGCGGGCCTCGTGGTCGCCTCCGCCGGGGCCCTCGCCGTGCCCATCGTGGCGCAGGGGGCGCCCACCGCGCGGGACGCCGCCAAGCTCCAGGACCGCCTCGACGCCGCCCGCGGCAAGGTCGCCCGCAAGCGCGGGACCGAGCGCGTCCTCAGCACCGAGGTGGCGGGCTACACCGACCGCATCCGCGCGCTCCAGGGCCGCATCGACGGCTACGAGAGCCGCGAGGACGTCATCGAGGCGCAGCTGCAGCGCGACCAGGCGCGGCTGGACCGCCTCCAGTCCGACCTGCGCGACGAGCGTGCGCGCCTCGTGCGCCTGAAGGCGCGCCTGACCCAGGCGCGCGCGGCGCTCTCCGCCCGCCTGGTCGAGCTCTACACCGCCGACCGGCCCGACCTCGTCACCGTGGTCCTCAACTCCGACGGCTTCGCCGACCTCATCGAGCGCGGCGAGTTCCTCCAGCGGATCTCCACCCAGGACCGCTCGGTCCTGCAGGTCGTGCGGGTGGCCAAGGCCGACGCGGTCGGCACCGAGGCCCGCCTGGACCGCCTCGAGGGCGAGCAGGCTGAGGTCACCGCGGGCGTGCGCGCGCGGCGCGACGAGCTCGCGCGCCTCAAGCAGGGCCTCGTGGACACCCGCGTGGGCTACGAGCAGACCAAGGACGGCAAGGCCGCGGCGCTCAGCCGGGTGCGCTCCTCGCGCGTGGAGCTCGAGGACCACGTCGACGACCTGGAGGCCGAGCAGGCCAAGGTCGAGGCGGCGCTGCAGAAGGCGATGGCCGCCAACAGCCTCGGAGCGGACTTCGAGGGCGGCTCGGGCCAGCTCGGGATGCCGGCCAGCGGGCCGATCACCGGCGTGTTCGGCGAACAGCGCCCGGGCCACATCCACGCGGGCGTGGACTTCGCGATCCCCGTGGGGACGCCGCTGCACGCGGCCGACGGGGGCAAGGTCGTCATCGCGGGCTGGACGGGCGGCTACGGCAACTACACCTGCATCCAGCACAGCGCCTCGCTGTCGACGTGCTACGCGCACCAGTCGGCGTTCAAGGTCAGCGTCGGCGACCAGGTCACCAAGGGCCAGATCATCGGCCTGAGCGGCAACACGGGCAACTCGACCGGGCCGCACCTGCACTTCGAGGTGCGCGTCAACGGCTCGCCCGTGAACCCGCTGGGCTACCTGTAGGCCCCTAGCCTCCCCGGGCGATGCTCCCGGAGATCCACCTCCTCGGCCTGCCCATCCAGACCTTCGGGCTGATGCTGGCGCTGTGCTTCGTCGGCGCGGGGATCGTCGGGGCGCGGGCGCTGACCGAGCGCGGCGCGCCCGCCGACTGGGCCTACGAGATGATCTTCGCCGCGCTGGTGGGCGGCATCATCGGCGCGCGGCTGTACTGGCTGGCCGAGCACCCGTCGGCGTTCTCCGACGACCCGCTCGGCTCGCTCTTCGGGGGCACCGGGCTGACCTTCTACGGCGGCGCGCTCGGCGGCGCGCTCTTCGTCGCGGGCTGGGCGCGCTGGCGCGGCCTCGCCCTCCCCGACGCCGCGGACATCACCGCGGTGCCGCTCGCGCTGGGCTACGCCATCGGCCGGATCGGCTGCCAGCTCTCCGGGGACGGCGACTACGGCAAGCCCTGGGACGGGCCGTGGGCGATGGGCTACCCCAAGGGGACCGTGCCGACCGATCCCGGGGTCACCGTCCACCCGACCCCGATCTACGAGACGTTGGCCATGGGCCTGGTGGCCTACGCGCTGTGGCGCAACCGCCACCGCTTCGCCGCGGGCGTCCTCTTCGGCCTCTACCTCGTCGGCACCGGCGTGGAGCGCTTCCTGGTCGAGTTCCTGCGTCGCAACAGCGACGACGTCGGCGGCGTGCTCACCGAGGCGCAGCTCATCTCGCTCGCCCTGGTGGTCATCGGGGTGCTCATCGCCGCCCGCCGGCGCACCGCCGCGGGCGGCCGCGGCGCGCCGCTCCTGGCGGGCTAGTCCCGGCGGGCGAGCACCTGGCGCACCCAGCGCAGCGCGACGCCCTGCAGCTCGGCGTCGTGCTGCACGGAGCGGTGGTCGCCGCCCGGCACCTCGATGAGCCGGGAGCCGGGTGCCGCGGCGTGCAGCGCGCGGGAGCCCGCCACGGGGACCACGTCGTCGCCCGTGGCGTGCATGAGCAGCAGCCGCGGCCCGAGCGCCGCGGCGGCGCGGTCGAGGTCGACCACGGCGAGCAGGCCGTCCAGGCCGTCGCCGTCGTGGCGCATCCCGGGCCACCCGCCCCGCGCGAGGCCGCGGCGCAGGCCCTCCCCCGAGGCGGGGCAGATCGCCACGACCGCGGCCGCCCGCACCCGCGCCGCGGCGGCCAGCGCGAGCCAGCCCCCCAGCGAGGAGCCGCGCAGCACGACGGCCAGGCCGTCCCCGAAGCGCTCCGCGAGCGTGGCGACGTCCTCGATCGCCCCGCGGCCCAGCGCGCCGGCCGAGTCGCCGTGCCCGCGCAGGTCCGGGACGACGGCACGCAGGCCGCCGGCCTGGCCGGCCCGGGCGAAGGCGAGGTGGCCGTCCTTGGTCGATCCCGCGCCGTGCAGCACGAGGAGCAGGCCGCGCGGCGGGCCGGCCGGCTCGAAGACCGCGCAGCTCAGGCCGTCGACGGGTGGCGGCAGGTCGGGGAGGGAGGGCAGGCGGCGCGCCATGACCCTGCCATCATCCCGCTGAGCACATGGGCACCGTCGACCACGCGCTCCCGCGCGCCTACCCGCGCGACGCGCGCCTGGACGCCTCGGGGGCCCTGCTGCTCGGCGGGATCGACGCCCGCACGCTCGCCGCGGAGTTCGGGACGCCCGCCTACGTGGTGCTGGAGGACGACCTGCGCGCGGGCGCCCGCGCCTTCGTCGACGCGGGCCGGGCCACGGGCGCCGACGTGGCCTTCCACTTCGCCGCCAAGTCCTTCCCGAGCGCGCCGATCATGCGGGTGCTGCGCGAGGAGGGCATCGGCTGCGACGTCGCGGGCCTCGGGGAGCTGCACGCCGCGCTGCGGGCCGGCTTCGACCCCGCCGACGTCCTCCTGCACGGCAACGCCAAGACCCGCGCCGAGCTCGCCTTCGCGGTCGAGCACGGCATCGGCCTGGTCGTCGTGGACAACCTCGACGAGATCGACCGGCTCGCCGACGTGCTCCAGGAGGCCGGTGCGACCCAGCGGGTCCTGCTGCGCATCGCCCCGGGCGTCTCGCCCGACACCCACCCGGCGATCTCCACGGGCGGCCCGAACACGAAGTTCGGCCTCAACCTCGAGGACGCCGTGCGCGCCCTGGAGCGCCTGGCGGCCGAGCCGCGCATCGAGGTGGAGGGCCTGCACTTCCACATCGGGTCGCAGATCCTCGCGCTGGAGCCGTTCCGCGCGGCGCTCGAGCTCGTCGTCGACGCGCTGGGCACGGACTTCCGCACCTGGGACCTCGGCGGCGGCCTCGGCGTCGCCTACACCGACGAGGAGCCGCCGGCGGTCGGGGACTACGTCGCGGCGAAGGTCGCGATGGTCGAGGAGCTCGTCGGCCCGGGCCGGCGCATCATCGACGAGCCCGGCCGCGCGCTCACCGCGCGCACCACGGTGACCCTGTACGAGGTGCAGAGCACCAAGCGCAACGTGACGACCTGGGTCGCGGTGGACGGCGGCATGTCCGACAACCTGCGGCCCATGCTCTACGGCGCCCGCTACGAGGCGATGATCGCCGGGCGCCCCGGCGGCGGGACCCGCTGCCACATCACGGGCCGCCACTGCGAGTCCGGCGACGTGCTCGTGGCCGACGCCGACCTGGCCGACCCGCGGGTCGGCGACATCATCGTCACCCCGGCCACGGGCGCCTACGGGCACGCCATGGCCAACAACTACAACGGCTCGCTGCGCCCGCCCGTGGTGCTGGTGGCGGGCGGCGACGCCCGCATCGCGGTGCGCCGCGAGACCTACGAGGACCTCTTCGCCCGTGACCTCTGACGCAGCAGCACCCTTCCGCATCGGCGTCCTCGGCCACGGGACGGTGGGCGCGGCGTTCGTCGAGCTCGTGCAGTCGCGGGCCGACGCCATCGCCGCGAGCACCGGGATGCGCCCCGAGGTGACCGGGGTCCTCACGCGCTCCCGTGGGGACGTCGACGAGGTCATCGCCGGCGCCGACCTCGTCTGCGAGCTCATGGGCGGCGTCGACCCCGCCCGCGACCACGTGCTCAAGGCCATGCGCGCCGGGCGGCACGTGGTCACGGCGAACAAGCTGCTGCTCAGCCAGCACGGCGAGGAGCTGTGGGCCGTCGCGCGCGAGCACGGCGTGCAGCTGCGCTTCGAGGCGGCGGTGGCCGGCGTCGTGCCGGTCATCCGCGTGCTGCAGGAGTCGCTGGCCGCCGCGCACGTCGAGCGCATCCACGGCATCGTCAACGGCACCACGAACTACATCCTCAGCCGCATGGCCGAGGAGGGCTCCTCCTACGAGGAGGCGCTCGCCGAGGCCCAGCGGCTGGGCTACGCCGAGAGCGACCCGACCGACGACGTCTCGGGCCGCGACGCCGCCGCGAAGATGGCGATCCTCGCCCGCCTGGCCTTCGACACGCCCGTGACGCTCGACCAGGTCCGCTACGAGGGCATCGAGCAGATCACCGCCCAGGACGTCGCCTACGCCCGCGAGCTCGGTCTGGGCCTCAAGCTCATCGGGACGGCCGAGCGCGTGGCGGGCGGCCTGGCCGTCAGCGTCCACCCGGCCTACCTCTACGCCGGGCACCCGCTCGCGTCGGTGTCGGGCTCCTTCAACGCGGTGACCATCGAGTCGCCGGCGATCACCGAGATCACGCTGAGCGGCCCGGGCGCGGGCGGCCCGCAGACGGCCAGCGCCGTCCTCGGCGACGTCATCAGCGCGATGATCCCGCCGGCCTCGACGCCGGAGACCACGCAGGAGCTGGAGATCGTCACCGACGTCCTGTCGGCCTTCTACGTCCACCTCGACGTCGACGACCGCCCCGGGGTGCTCGCGCAGGTCGCGCAGCTGCTCGGCCTGCAGGGCGCGTCGGTCAAGAGCGTGGTGCAGCAGGGGCTGGGGGAGCGGGCCCGGCTCATCATGGTCGTCCACCCGATCCTCGAGTCCAAGCTCTTCGCCGCCGTCGAGCTCATCGGCGGCCTGGACTTCGTCACGAGCCGTCCGCGGGTCATCCGCGTCATCCAGGAGGGCTGGTCATGACCGTCCACACCTCGCCGCCGTGCGGGATCCGCGGGGGCCATGGCCACCCGGGCCTGATCCACCGCTACCTGGATCGCCTGCCCTTCGAGGCCGACGACCCGATCGTCACGCTGCAGGAGGGCTCCACGCCGCTCGTGGAGGCCCACTGGCTCTCCGAGCAGGTCGGGGCCCAGGTCTTCCTCAAGACCGAGGGCGCCAACCCGACCGGCTCCTTCAAGGACCGCGGCATGTGCTGCGCGGTGACCCAGGCGGTCAAGGAGGGCTCCGAGGCGGTGCTCTGCGCCTCGACGGGCAACACCGCCGCGAGCCTCGCCGCCTACGCCGCGCGCTCCGGGCTGCGCGGCGCGGTCATCGTCCCCGACGGGAAGATCGCCACGGGCAAGCTCGCCCAGGCGCTCATGCACGGCGCGCGCGTGATCGCGCTGCAGGGCAACTTCGACCAGGCGCTGACGATCGTCCGCGAGCTCGCCGAGCACCACCCGATCGGCCTAGTCAACTCCGTCAACCCGTACCGACTGGAGGGGCAGAAGACGGCGTCGTTCGAGATCACGGAGGCGCTCGGCTCGATCGACGCGCTCTGCATCCCGGTCGGCAACGCGGGCAACATCACCGCCTACTGGAAGGGCTTCCAGGAGCTCGCCGAGTCGCCGCGGATGCTCGGCTGGCAGGCCGCCGGCGCCGCCCCGCTCGTCCACGGCGCGCCGGTCAAGGACCCGGAGACGGTGGCCAGCGCGATCCGGATCGGCAACCCCGCCCGCTGGGAGGAGGCGATGGGGGCGATGAGTGCCTCGCAGGGGGACATCCGCGCCGTCACCGACGAGCAGATCCTCGACGCGTACCGCTTCCTGGCCGCCCACGAGGGCGTGTTCTGCGAGCCCGCGTCGGCGAGTGGCGTGGCGGGCCTGCTTGCCCACGGCGCCGAGGGGGCGGCCAAGATCGCCTGCGTGCTCACCGGTCACGGGCTCAAGGACCCGCAGACCGCGCTCGCCCAGGCCGGCTCCGTCGTCCCCTGCGACGCGACGACCGCCGCCGTCGAACGTGTCCTCTTCTAGGTGAACCGGCGCCGCCTGGTCCGCGTGCCGGCCACGTCGGCCAACCTCGGGCCGGGCTTCGACGTGCTCGCCGCGGCGCTCGCCCTGCACGTGGAGGTGGAGGTGGTGGAGACGGGCCGCTTCGGCGTCGTCACCGACCTCAAGATCGCCCGCGACCGGCGCAACCTGTGCGTGCGCGGGTTCGCGATGCTGGCCGACCCGGGGCACTTCGAGTTCCGCATCCGCTCCGACGTGCCGCTGTCGGGTGGCCTGGGGACGAGCGCGGCGGCCTACCTGGCCGGCCTGCTCGCCGCCGACTCGATGTTCGAGCTCGACGCGGACATCCTCGCGCTCGGGACCCAGCTCGAGGGCCACCCCGACAACGTCGCCGCTGCCCTGCACGGCGGCTTCGTCGCCTGCGTCGACGGCCTCGTGTCCCGGCTCGGCGTCCCCCAGGGTCTCGAGGCCGTGCTCGTCGTCCCGGCCGCCGCCGTGCGGACCCGCGAGGCCCGCAAGGCGCTGCCCCGCCACGTGCCGATGGCGGACGCGGTCTTCAACGTCGGCCGCACCGCGCAGCTCGTGCTCGGCCTCGCGCGCGGGGACCTGTCGCTGATCGCCCACGGCCTCGACGACCGCCTCCACCAGCCCCACCGCGCGCACCTCTACGAGCGCTCCGCCGCGCTCGTCGCCGACGCCAAGTCGCTCGGCGCCCTCGGCGCCACCATCTCCGGCGCCGGCCCGACCGTCCTCGTCTGGACCTCCTACGACACCACCGGCTCCGTCGTCGCCGCCCTCCGCGACCGCGCCGCCGGCTGGGCCACCGTCACCCGCGTCCCTTTCGAGGAGCACGGCGCCGACGTCACCGAAATCTAAAGGGGTCAGGTCCCGGCATCGGACACGTGTCCGATGCCGGGACCTGACCCCTTTAAGGAAGGCGCCAGTCGATCGGCGGGGCGCCCTGGGCGGCGAGGAGGGCGTTGGCCTGGGAGAAAGGGCGGGAGCCGAAGAAGCCGTTGGCGGCCGAGAGCGGGCTGGGGTGGGCGGACTCGACGGCCGGGACGGCGCCGAGCAGCGGCTTGAGGTTGCGGGCGTTGCGGCCCCACAGGATCGCCACCAGCGGACTGTGTCCGGCCCGCCCCGCGAGGGCGCGGATCGCCTGCTCGGTGACCGCCTCCCAGCCGCGGCCCTGGTGCGAGTTGGGCCGGCCGGGACCGACGGTGAGCGCGCGGTTGAGCAGGAGCACGCCGCGGTCGGCCCACGGCGAGAGGTCGCCGGTCGCCGGCGGCGGGTGGCCGAGGTCGCTCGCGTACTCCGTGAAGATGTTGCGCAGGCTGGGCGGGAGCGGGCGCACGTCGGGGGCGACGGAGAAGCTCAGCCCGACCGCGTGCCCCGGCGTCGGGTACGGGTCCTGCCCGACGATGAGCACCCGCACGTCGGCCAGCGGTCGCTGGAAGGCGCGCAGGATGTTGGGTCCGGCAGGCAGGTGGCCGCGGCCGGCGGCGACCTCCGCGCGCAGGAAGCAGCCCAGCGCGGCGAGCTGGTCCTCCACCGGTGCCAGCGCCTCGGCCCACCCGGGGTCGATGGTCTCGCTGAGCGCAGGCACCGGCGGAGTGTGCCACGGGCCGTCAGCGGGTGACCCTGACCGTTCCGCGGGTGACGCGGGTGCCGGCGGCGACGGTGACCTCCAGGCGCCGGTGGCCGCGGCGGCCGAGCGTGGCGCCGTGAGGCGGACCTTGAGGGTGTGCCGCCCGGCGGTGACCGACCCGACGTAGTTGGCCACCCGCTTGCGGCCGTCGCGGGCGACGACACCGACCGTGGACGTGCCCGTCGCCTTGACCGTCACGCGCAGCGCGCGGCCCGCCTTGACCGACGTGGGCAGCCGCACGCTGACCTTGGCGTTCGGGGTCGGGGTGGGGGTGGCCGTCGTGGTCGGGGTGGGCGTCGGAGTCGGCGCCCAGCCCGCGCCGACGTCGCCCGGGCCCCAGTCGATCTGCCCCGCGCCGGAGATGATCAGCTTGGGCTGGACGGACGCCTGCGTGCCGTCGAACTCGGTCCGGTACACGCCGGCCCCGGTCTCCCACCACGCGATCGCCTTGCCGTCCGGCGACCACGACGGGTCGCGCATCTTGGTCCCGCTGACACTGTGGATCTCCGCCGCCTGCTGCGGCTCGGACTCGTGGCCCTGGCCGACGAAGAGCGTGATGAAGTTGCCGTCGACGTCGGCGGCGTCGTTGGAGGCCGGCCCCTGGACGAAGGCCACGCGGTCCTCGGCGCGGGTCAGCTCGCCGCCCCCGATCGGATGGTCGACGTCCTCGAGCCACTGGCCGACGTCGTTCCATTCATGACCGAGGACGTAGATGCCGACGTCCACGTTGCCGACGGCGAGATCGTCGAAGGCCACGACCGTCTTCGAGTCCGCCAGCCATGACGCCTGCTTGTAGCGCTTGACGTAGTTGAGCATCTTCCCGGACGCGAGGTCCTGGAAGATCGAGTACCAGCCGGAGTCGAGGTAGACCGCATCCGGCGTCTCGTAGGAGCTCTGCACGTAGACGTCGTAGACGACCTTGGTCCCGTCGGGCGCGATCTTCGGCGAGTAGGGGCCGGACACGCCGGCGCCGCCGCCGCCGAGCGGGTCGGTGGTGGAGAGCACCTTCCCCCGGCGGTCGAAGAGCACGAGCTTGGTCCCGTTCTGGAGGACGAGCACGCGGCCGTCGTCGGCCTGGCTGGGGTAGGTCCACTTCGAGCCGGCCGCGGCGGCTGCAGGGACCGCGAGGGCGAGCACGGCGACACCGGCGCTGAGGGTCTTGGGGGAGATCATGCGAGCAAGGCTCCCGCCGGCGCGGCGCCGTGCCATCAGGGCACGCCCCGAGGGTTTGCCGCGCGGGTTGTCCGCCCGGATGATGGGGTTCTCGTCCCTTAGGCGTGCACGACGACGGGCGCGCCCAGCGGCACGCGGCGCATCAGCTTGCGCAGCGCCTTCGCCGGCGCCCGCATGCAGCCCAGCGAGACGGCCTGGCCGATCGACCAGGTCGCGGGGGTGCCGTGGATGGCGAGCCGGTCGCCGCCGGGCCACCCGGGCTCGAGCCGGGTCTGGTGCCCGGTCAGCGCGAGGGCGCAGCAGCCGTAGGGCGACGTCCGGTCGACGGGCTTGAGCTTGTCGGTGACGGCATAGCGACCCAGCGGCGTCTCGTTGCCGGGCCGGCCGACGGCGACGGGGAAGCGAAGGACCGTCCGTCCGTTGTCGCGCAGGGCAGCCGTGTGGGCGGAGCGGTTGACGCGGATCTCGATGTCGGTGCCGTGCAGGAGCGCCCCGCGCGCGCGGATCCAGCCGGGGTGGGCGTTGGGGAGCTGGGAGACGACGACCTTCAGCCACGCCCCGCGGCGGCGCAGCACACCGAGGATGGACTGCGAGCCGAACTCCGTCTTGGCCCGGATCTTCGTGAGCACGCGTCCGCCGGGCTTCTCGTAGAGGCGAACGGGACGGGTCAGCGCGGCGGTCAGGTAACGGCCTGCGGGACGGGCCGGCGCAGGGCTCGGCGTCGGCGCGGCGGCGGTGAACACGCGCGGCGCCGGGGTCGGCGCGGCGGCGCGGTCAGGCGCCGACCCGCAGCCCGTCAGGGCCAGCACCGCGATCGCTGGGAGCAGACGGCGCATGGGTCTCAGTGTAGGTCTGGACGTGCGCGGGAACCGGACCGTCCGAGTCCGGGATCGGCGCGGCGGCGGTGAGCGCGAGGGGGACGACGCCGGCCCACACGTCGAGCGCGTAGTCCTCCGGCTCGTCGACGGGACCGCCGCTGCGCACCTTCGCCGAGCATTCGTCCAGCGGCAGCGACAGCACCATCGTCCCCTTGAGCTCCTGGCGGCTCGGCGGGCGCACCGCGGGCCAGCGCCCGGGCACCAGCTTCTCCGTGAACGTCTCCAGCGCGCCGAGCTTGTCCTCGATCGGCCGGGCGGTGCCGAGCACGACGACCGAGCGGTAGTTCATGGAGTGGTGGAAGGCGCTGCGGGCCAGCACCATGCCGTCGACGATCGTGACGGTCACGCACACGGGGGCGCCGCTCGCGCCCGTCCGGAAAGCGCGGCTCGCGCTCGACCCGTGCAGGAGCAGCTCGTCGCCGCGGCGGGCGTGAAGGGTGGGGATGACGTACGGCTGGCCCTCGGCGTCGGTGAAGCCGAGGTGGCAGATCGGCGCCTCGTCGAGGATCGCGTGAACCACGTCGCGGTCGTCCACCGCGCGCTTCGGAGCGCGCCGAATGCGCGTGCGTTCTGTTCTGGTACAGTCAGCCATCTGTGTCGGATCAGACTATCACAGGAACGAGCGCCCGCGCGATCGCCGCGTCGGTGGAGGCGGCGGTGGAGACGGGGCGGCTCGCGCCCGGGGAGCGGCTCCCGTCCGTGCGGACGCTCGCGGGCACGCTGGGGGTGAGCCCGACGACCGTCGCGGGCGCGCTCGCCGAGCTGCGCCGCCGCGGGGTCGTCGTCTCGCGCCCGCGCAGCGGGGTGGCGGTGGCGCGCCGCTCCGCCGCCGCGCCCGCCCCGGTCCGCGCCGTCCCCGCCGGCGTGCGCGATCTCTCGGCCGGCAACCCCGACCCCGCGCTGCTGCCCGACGTCCACGCGGCGCTGCGCGACCTCGACGAGCGGCCGCGGCTGTACGGGACCGACGCCGTCGACCCCGCGCTGCGCCCGCACGCCGACGCGGTCGTCAACGGCGGCCTGGACGGCATCGAGCGCGTGCTCGCCGCCCACCTGGCGCCGGGGGACGGCGTCGTCGTCGAGGATCCCGGCTTCCCGGCCGTGGTCGACGTCGTCCGCGCGCTCGGCCTGATGCCGCTGCCGGTCGCGGTCGACGCCGGCGGACTGCGGGCCGACGCGCTCCCCGCCCACGCCCGCGGCGTGGTCCTCACCCCCCGCGGGCACAACCCGACGGGCGCGACGCTGTCGGCCGCGCGCGTGCGCGAGCTGCGCCGGGCGCTGGCGCCGGACGTGCTCGTCGTGGAGGACGACCACCTCGGGCCCGTGGCCGGCGCGCCGCTGCGGACGGTGACGGCGGGGCGTGAGCGCTGGGCGGTTGTCTCCTCCGTGTCCAAGTGGCTCGGCCCGGACCTCCGGCTGGCCGTCGTGCGCGGGGACGTCACCACGATCCGCCGCGTGACCGGCCGGCAGGCGCTCGGCCCGGGCTGGGTGTCGACGCTGCTCCAGCGCACGGTCGCCGCGCTGTGGACGGACGACGACGGCGCCGCGAGGGTGTACGCGCAGCGCCGCCGCGCGCTGGTCGACGCGCTGGCCGCCCACGGCATCGCCGCGACGGGCGCGAGCGGGTTGAATGTCTGGATCGCCGTCGACCACGAGGACCACGCCGTCGCCGGCCTGCTCGACGCAGGGTGGGCCGTCGCCGCGGGCGCGCGCTTCCGCCACGCCGCGCCGCCTGGCGTCCGCGTGACCACCGCTTCCCTGCGCCCCGACGAGGCGCCGTCCCTGGCCGCCGACCTCGCCGCCCTGCTCGCGCCCGGCACGCGGACCCGCGCCGCGTGAGCGTCCGCCCCGCCCGTCCCGACGAGGCCCCGGCCGTCGCCGCCGCCTACGCGTGGCTGTTCGCGCCGCCCGGCGGCGTCTCCCCGGACTGGGACGAGGCGGTCGCGGCCGACCGGCTGCGCGCCGCCATGGCGAGCGCGCGCGCCGAGGTCCTGATCAGCCACCCGAGCGCCGGAGGTGGGCCCCCAGGTGGGCTCACCGGCTTCTGCGTCGTCTATCTCGACATCCTCTCCGTCCGCTTCGGCCAGCGGGCGTGGGTGGAGGACCTCGCCGTCCATCCCGACCACCGCTCGGAGGGGATCGGCAAGGCGCTCCTCGACGCCGCCCGCGATTGGGCCGCCGCCCGCGGCGCGTCGCACCTCGAGCTCGACAGCGGCGACGCCCGCACCGACGCGCACCGCTTCTACGAGCGCGAGCAACCCGCCTGGCGCTCACGCGCCTTCGGCTACCGGCTTTAGCCGTCGCCTAAGAACGTCTATCTTCCGGTGCATGAGGAGAGCCTGGCTCGGCGTCCTGGTGACCGCGTGCGCGCTCGCCGTTGTCAACCCCGCGTCAGCCGCGCAGACGAAGTACTCGTTCGCGGGTGGCTGCTACGCCGCGTCCGGGCTGCCCGGGGCGGAGGCGGTGCGCATGCAGGCGACCGCGCTCGGGAGCTACCTGCTCTACCGGCCCGACCGCACGTTCGTCGCGCTCGCCGACGGCGCCCCCGGTGTGGCCACCACGCCCAGCCCGGCCGCCGACTGGACGGTCGAACCCGCCACCGGCGGCGCCTTCACCCTGGCCCCGAAGTCCGATCCGTCCAAGCGCTACTCCGTCACGTTCACCAAGGCCAACGGCTGCGCCGACTACCCGGAGGCCGAGCTCGACGCGACCGGCACGCCCGGGAAGGGCGCGACCTCCTACGGCACCACCCAGGGCCTGCTCGAGGGCCACATGCACTGGATGAGCTACCAGTACTTCGGCGGCGAGTTCCACTGCGGCGCGCCCTGGCATCCCTACGGCATCGCCTACGCCCTGCCCGACTGCTCGACCATCGAGGGGCCGCAGGGCACGTCCGCGAGCTTCCAGAACTTCCTCAACTACGGCAACCCCGCGCAGCCGCACGACACCCGCGGCTTCCCCGTCATGGCCCAGCAGGCCGCCGGCAACCTGACCGTGGAGGGCAACTACTGGCGCTGGGTGCAGCGCGCGTGGATGTCGGGCCTGCGGGTGATGGTGATGGGCGTCAACGAGAACCGCGTGCTGTGCGAGCTCCAGCCCAAGCGCGACCAGAGCTGCGACGAGATGACCACCGTCCGCCGCGGCTTCAAGGCCCTGCACGAGCTGCAGGACTACGTGGACGCCCAGGCGGGCGGCCCGGGCAAGGGGTTCTTCCAGATCGTCACCAACCCCTACGACGCGCGCCGGGTGGTCAACCAGGGCCGCATGGCGGTCATCGAGGAGATCGAGATCTCCGAGCTGTTCGGGTGCTCCAACCTCGACCATCCGACCTGCGACACGGCGTCCGTCGACCGCCAGCTCGACGAGATGTACGACCTCGGCGTGCGCTCCTCGCTGCTGCTGAACAAGTTCGACAACCCGCTGGTCGGGGTGCGCTTCGACAGCGGCCTCACCGGCGTGATCATCAACGCGGGCAACAAGGCCAGCGCCGGGTCCTACTTCAGCGCGGAGACCTGCAAGGGCCCGCTGCACGACAACACGATCGAGACGCTGTCGCCGCAGGCCAGCGCCGCGCTGGCCGGGCCGCTGGCCACCGCCGGCATCCAGACCGGCTCCGTGCCCGCCTATCCGCCCGCGCCGCACTGCAACACGCGCGGCCTGACGACGCTGGGCAAGCACGTCGTCAACCGGATGATGGACAAGCACATGATCGTCAACCCCGATCACATGAGCCAGGCCGGTGTCGACGAGACGCTGTCCCTGCTCGAGGCGCGCAAGTACTCCGGCGTCATCTCACCGCACGGCTGGATGGACCCGGGCAACTGGCCGCGGCTGTGGAAGCTCGGCGGCCTCGCTTTCCCGGGCCACTCCAGCGCCAAGAGCTACGTCGACGACTACCGCAAGTTCCGCCCGAAGTCGACGCCGTTCAAGCTCGGCTGGGGCTACGGGGCCGACCTCGGCGGCCTCTCCCACCAGCCTGACGCCGACGGCGCGAAGATCACCTACCCGTTCAAGAGCTACGACGGCAAGGTCACCTTCCAGCGCGAGAAGACCGGCGACCGGACGTTCGATTACAACACGGAGGGCGTCGCCACCTACGGCCAGTACCCCGATTGGTTCGAGGACCTGCGGCGCCTCGGCGGCCAGGCCATGGTCACCGACATGGAGAGCGGCGCCGAGGCCTACCTGGAGATGTGGGAGCGCGCCGACGGCGTCCCGGACACCGCCTGCCACAACCGCGGTGGCGCCATCACCACCGCCGGCCGCGGCGACCTGCGCATCGGCGAGGACTGGACCACGCTGCTCAAGACCGCCGGGCAGCCCCAGCAGCGCACGCGCGCGTGGAGCTGGTGCGTGAAGGGCCCGCGCAACGTCGGCAAGGCGGACGTGGCCGTGCTCAGCCAGGGCGGGAAGGTGCAGCTCGTGGGGACGACCGCGCGCCGCTTCGCGGGACCGTTCCGGGTCGGCAACCGCGCGTCCTTCACGGGCGTCAAGCGCCACGGCCGCTACGTCGCGCTGGCGAAGGGCGGCCGCATCCGCGCGGCCGGCGCCGCCGCCAAGTCGCTCGGGCGCAAGGCGACCAAGCGGGCCATCCGCCGCGTCCGCGCGGCACAGGCGAGCCAGACCGCCCGCCCCGCCTTCGTCCCGTCCGACGCCGAGCGCACCGGTCGCCTGGTCGGCTACACGCTGGCCGGCTCGAGCAACCCGACGCTCGATCGCGCGCTCGCCCTCTACTGCCACCTGCAGCTGGGCTAGTCCCGCGTAGGCTCGCCCCATGACCGTTCTGGTGATGGGCGCGACGGGGAACGCTGGCGGCGCCGTCGTCGACGCCCTCCGGGAGCGAGGGGTCGCGTCGCCATGGTCGACCCGGCCGACATCGCCGCGGTGGCGGCGACGGCGCTCACCCAGCCGGGCCACGC
The DNA here is from genome assembly GCA_964250185.1 of uncultured Solirubrobacteraceae bacterium. Classification (GTDB taxonomy): domain Bacteria; phylum Actinomycetota; class Thermoleophilia; order Solirubrobacterales; family Solirubrobacteraceae; genus Paraconexibacter. The sequence goes on from CAXUES010000001.1 coordinate 15,384, forward strand.
GGGGCAGACCTACCGCCTGAGCGGGCCCGAGGCGCTGACGCCCGCCGGCCAGGTCGAGCACCTTGCCGCGGTCCTCGGCCGCCCGCCCGGGCGGCCGGCGGGCTGGATCGCCGCGAACTGGAGCTAGGCCGCGGCCGGCGCCGCGTCCGCGATCAGCTTCTTGAGCGGCTTGCGGGGCGCGGTGAGGCCGATGCGCTGGAGCACCTCGTCGGCCAGGTTGAGGTAGTCGATACCGAGATCGGCGCGGTGGTCGAGGATCGACTTCGCGCGCTCGGCGGACTCCGCGTAGGCGATCGAGGAGCGGATGACCGTGTCGAACACCTTGTCGGGGAAGTGCTCCTTGAGCGACTCGAACGCCTCGCGCGAGTGGACGGTCCGCATGTCGGCGATGTTGAGGACCACGCCGAGCCACTCGAGGTCGTCGTTGTAGTACTCCTTGGCCTGCTCGACCACCTCGAGCGCGCCCTCGACGCCCTGCAGCGCGAAGTACTGCGCCTCGGAGGAGATCAGCGCCCAGTCAGCGGCGACGAGGCCGTTGACGGTGAGCAGGCCGAGCGCCGGCGGGCAGTCGATCAGGATGACGTCATGGCGCTTGCGCGCGTCCTTCAAGGCCTTGCGCAGGACCAGCTCACGGCCCATCTTGCCGCTCAGCGAGCGCTCCACCTCGGCCAGGATGGGGGAGGCGGGCATGACGCCGCCGTGCTCGGCCTCCTTGGCCTTGACCTTGCCCGAGAGGACGTCGGCGACGGTCGGGGTGGCATCGGACGGAACGTCGAAGTAGTCCGACAGGTTGCCCTGCGGGTCGAGGTCGATCGCCAGCACGTCGAGGTCCAGCCGGCGCAGGACGTCGGTGAGCGTGCGGACGGTGGTGGTCTTGCCCGTTCCCCCCTTGAGGGACAGGACGGCGATCGTCGTGGCGGCCATTGAAGGCCGCCAGACTACTCCGCCGTCGTCGCCGCGGTGGCGACGGCGCCACCGACGGTCGCCGTGTCCAGGAAGAACAGCGTGTGGCGCCCGACGACGATCTGGTCGCCGTCCTTGAGCGGGCTCCACTCGACCCGGCGGCCGTTGACGTAGACGCCGTTCAGCGACCGGTCGTCGAGCACGCGGGTGCCGTCGGCCTGGTGGACGATGAGGGCGTGGCGACGGGAGACGGTGGCGTCGTCGAAGCGGACGTCGGCGGCCAGCGAACGGCCGATGCGCGTCCACTCGCGCTGCACCGGGACGACCTGCTGGTCGTCGCCGTCGAGGAAGGCGAGGTACTTGCCGGGAATCGTGATCCCCTCGCGCGCCTCGGCGACCCAGGCGGGCTGGGCGGCGCCGGGTTCGGGCGCGGACTCCGCGTTCGCCGGCATTCCGGCCCCGGACAGGGGCAGCGTCCCGGTGGTCTCGAGATCGCTGGGCATACGTGGATCCATGGGTCAGTTCTCCTTTGGGGCGCGGGAAGGAGGCCCGTGCGGCCCTCGCAACCCTCTCCGCCGTCAAATATAGGGCGCACGTCAATAGCCCGCCACGACCTTGAAGGCCTTTTTACCCAGTCGGCGAAGTCCGGGAAACATGGCCGTCATCACCGCCCCGAAGACGTTGCGCCGGGTCCGCTCGCGGGCCTTCGAGATCGAGGCGGCGCTGCTGCGAGCGTCCGTCGACGCGCTCGCCGCCGAGCGCCCGGCCTGCCGCCACTGCCACCGGACGCCGCTGGTCGGCGAGCGCGTGCACATCTACGCCCCCACCCGAACCCGCCACCGCACGGACGTCGTCTGCGAGCTGTGCCGCCCGCTGCGCACCGCCGCCCCCGACCGGACGGAGCTCATCCGCTCCCCCGAGCAGGGCGCGTCGGTGCAGCAGATCGCCCGCCCGTAGGCGATACTTCGGCGCCATGGAGGGGCGGCGGGTCATCATCACGGGCGCGGCGCGCGGCATCGGCGCGCTGACCGCGCGCAAGCTGCACGAGCGTGGCGCCCGGGTCGCGCTGCTGGGCCTCGAGGCCGAACGGCTCGCCGACGTGGCCGCCGCCTGCGGGGACGCGCCCTGGTTCGAGTGCGACGTGTCCGATCGCGCCGCCGTCCGCGACGCCGTCGAGGCCAGCGTGGCGCGCCTGGGCGGGCTGGACGTGGCGGTCGCCAACGCCGGGGTCGGCGCCCAGATGACGCTGGTCGACGGGGACGACGCCGTCTGGGACACCACGTTCGCGGTCAACCTGATGGGCGCCTTCAACCTGGTCCGCGCGACCGGCACGCACGTCAGCCACCGTCACGGCTACGTCCTGCTCACCGCCTCCCTGGCCGCGGCCGTCCACCTGCCGCTGATGTCGGCCTACTGCGCCTCCAAGGCGGCGGTCGAGTCGCTGGGGGACTCCCTGCGCATCGAGCTGCGGCCGTCCGGCGCGAAGGTCGGCGTCGCCTACTTCGCCGAGCTCGACACGGACATGACCAGGCGCGGGTTCGCCACCCAGGCGGCGGCGCGGATGCCGCTCGGCGGCCATGGTCACATCCCCGTCGCGCCCGTCGAACCGGCCATCGAGGCGATCGTGCGCGGGATCGAGCGCCGCTCGCGCCGGATCGTGTCGCCCCGCTGGGTGGCGCCGCTGCTCCCGTCCCGGATGCTCGTCCAGCGCGTGCTCGAGCTGCAGGCCCGCCGCGGGCTGGCCGAGACGCTCGACATCGCCCGCGCCGAGGCGGTCGAGTTGACGACGAGGCAGCCCCAGCGCCCGTAGGATGCGCGGGGCCGTGGACCCCGTCACCAGCACCGTCACGATCGACCGCCCCCGCGAGGAGGTCTTCACCTACCTCGCCGACATCGCCAACTACGCGGAGTTCATGACCCCGCTGTTCGACGACTGGCGCCTGACCCGCGAGGACTCCTACGGGGCCGGCGCCGGCGCTCGCTTCCGCGCCCAGGGCCGGCTGGACCGCTTCGGCTGGGGCGAGCTGAACATCCTCGAGGTCGACGCGCCGCGCAAGATCGTCGGCGTCGGCCGCGGCGGCAAGTACAACCGCATCAAGACCTACTGCGAGTGGACCCTCGAGCCCGCCGGGACGGACGCGACCCGCGTGTCCTTCACCTTCGACACCGAGCCGCCACTGCCGACGGACCGGATGGTGGAGGCGCTCTCGGGCCGGCGCGGGTTCTACAAGCGCGGCTCCAAGAAGGCGCTGCGCGCGCTGCGGACCCGGCTCGAGGAGGGACGCGCCAAGGGCACGCGGACCACCGTGTCCGGCCTGTACCCTTCGCCGCGCCCATGATCGCCCGCCGCCTCGCCGCTCTGTCCGTCTGCGCCCTCGCGCTCGCCGCCACCGGGTGCGCCGACAAGGGGAAGCCCGTCACGAAGGCCGACACCGAGGGCGTGTGGGTCGACGTCGGGCCGCTGGACTACCACATCCAGGGCTCGCGCGCGCTCAACCCGGCGGAGGTCCCCGACGACCGCTACCTCGAGGGCGTCCCGGCCAGCGTCAGGGCCCCGACCGGTGAAGAGACCTGGTTCGCCGTCTTCCTGCGCATCGAGAACAAGTCGAAGAAGGCCGCGCCGACCGCGCAGGAGTTCGAGATCGAGGACACCCAGGGCGACCGCTACACGCCCATCGACATCGACACCAAGATCAACCCGTTCGCGTACTCGCCGCAGACGCTCGGGACCGACGAGGCGATGCCGGCCCCGGACTCCACGCAGGAGTTCGACTCCGCCGCCGGCTCGATGCTGCTCTTCAAGCTCCCCCTCACCACGATCGCGAACCGCCCGCTCGAGTTCAAGATCCACGCGCCGGCCGGCTCCGGAGGCCCCCAGCTCTCCGAAGTCGACCTCGACGTCTAGAGCGCGGCCTCCAAGACGGTCTTGGCCGCGGGGGCGGCGGTGGCGCCGCCCGCGCCCTGGCCGACCAGCAGCACCGCGACGACCACCCGCGCCTTGCGCGCGGGCGCGAAGGCGACGAACCACGCGTCGGTGTCCGAGGTGTCGTCGGGGTCCACGGGTTCGGTGGCAGCGCGCAGATCGTCCGGGTCGGGCTTGACGGTGGTGCGCAGCTCCGCCGTCCCCGTCTTGCCGGCCACGGGGGTGCCCGGGATCGCGGCCGCCGCCCCCGTGCCGTTCTTGACGACCGCGCGCATGAAGGTGGTGATGGTGCGAGCGGTGCGGGCGGAGGTCGCGCGGGTGGCCCTGCCCTGAGCGCCGCGCAGGAAGACGGGGCGGACGTGCTGGCCGTGGTTGGCGATCGCGCCGGCGACCTCGGCCATGCGCAGCGGCGTCGAGGTGACGCGGCCCTGGCCGATGGCGCTCGAGCCGACGGCGAGGTCGTCTCCGATCTCGGCGGCGGGCGGGATCGAGGACGGCGGCGCGCCCGGGATGTCGGAGGTCTCGTTGAAGCCGAAGCGCTCGGCGGCGGCGACCAGGCGCCTAGCCCCGAGCTTGGCGCCCAGCGGCGCGAAGACGCTGTTGCAGGACTCGGCGAAGGCGGACTCGAGCGACCCGCCGCAGGCCTCGCCGTTGGCGTTCTCGAGCCCGACGCCAGCCAGCGTCGCCTCCGTCTGGACGGGGTACGTGGACGTCGCCTTCGCGATGCCGGAGTCCAGCGCGGCCGCCAGCGTGATGATCTTGAAGGTCGAGCCCGGCGGCTGGGGCGCCGAGTAGCCGATCCCCGACAGCGCCAGGACCTCGCCCGTGCGCGGGCGCAGGACCGCGATGCCGCCGAAGCGCCCGGCGAGGGCGGCGACCGCGGCCTTCTCCACGTCGAGGTCGATGGACGTCCGCACCGCGCCGCCCTGATGCGCCGCGACGCGGCGCAGCACGCGCGCCCCCGCCCTGAGCGTCCCCCCGAACGTCCCGGCCAGCCGCGTCTCGAACTGGCGCTCGAGCCCGGTCAGCCCGACGCTCGCGTCCTTGGGGTAGCCGAGCGCGGCGTAGCGGGCGCGATCGTCCCCCGGGATCGGCCCGACGGAGCCGGAGACCTCCGCGGCCAGCGTCCCGATGTCCGACGTGCGGTCGGGCCCGGTGGCGATGACGGCGCCGTCGCGGGCCTCGAGCGTCGCCCGCGGCGGCATCACCACCGTGCTCCTGAGCTGCTCGCCGTCGCGCAGGCCGGGGAAGACCAGGCGGCGGCGGAAGACGACGCCGGCGACGTCCTCTTTGGTGCTCACCTCGATGCGCAGCGTCCCCGGCAGCTCCCCGAAGCGGCGGGTGACAGCACGCATGCGGACGACGTAGGCGCCGTCCCGGGAGCGCAGCGGGCCGACGCTGCGGACGTGCTCGAGGCTGGCCGCCTGGATGGCGCGGCGGTAGAGGCTGGCGAAGCCGCCGGGGGAGATCTCGGTGCGGGAGGCGTCGTCCAGGAGCGCGTACATCCCCCCGTAGTCGCCGCGCTCCCAGGCGTGCAGGAAGCGCGCGGCGACCACCCGCTCGCGCGACTGGTGGTGCGAGCCCACCAGCGACCCGATCGCGAACGCGCCGACGGCGAAGAGCACCAATGGCAACGCCCGCGCGAACAGGCGATGGCGGCGGTTCGGCGAGATCGGGAACGACGCGGTCGGCACGGGTCAGGGATTATTGACTGAAGGTGAGCGCGGTGGACTGGATCATCGTCGGGGCGGTTGCCGTGCTGGCCCTGTACGGCTACGCACAGGGCTTCGTCGCCGGCGCGTTGACGCTGGCCGGCTTCGCCGTCGGCGCCTTCATCGGCACCCGCCTCGGTCCCCTTCTTCTCCACGACGGCACCGATTCCCCGTACGCGCCGCTGTTCGGGCTCGGCGGCGCGCTGCTGGCCGGGGCGATCCTGGCGTCCGGGTTCGAGGGGATCGGCGAGCGGCTGCGGGCCGCGGCCCGGCGCGCGCCGGGGCTCAGCGTCGTCGACGGGCTGCTCGGCGCCGTGCTGATGGCGGTGGTCGCGCTGGCCCTGGCCTGGGTGGCGGGGGCGATCGCGCTGCAGACGCCGGGCGCGCGCGAGCTGCGCCGCGACATCCAGCGCTCGGCGATCCTGGCCGAGTTGAACGAGGTGCTTCCGTCGCGGTCGCTGCTCAACGCGCTGGCGCGCTTCGACCCGTTCCCGTCGGTGAGCGGGCCGGGCGCGGGTGGGGTGCGCGCGCCGTCACCGCGGATCGCGCGCGACCCGCAGGTGCGCGCCGCGCGGTCCTCGGTCGTCAAGGTGCTGGGGACGGCGTGCGGGCTGGGCGTCGAGGGCTCGGGCTGGATCGCGCGGCCGGGCCTGGTCGTCACCAACGCGCACGTCGTCGCCGGCGAGGACGACACCACGGCCGACGGCCGCGGCGCCACCGTCGTCCACTTCGACGCCCACGACGACCTCGCCGTGCTGCGGGTGGACGGGCTCGGCGGTGACGCGCTGCCGCTCGCGCGCGACCCTGCGGCGGGCGTGTCGGGCGCGATCCTCGGCTATCCGCTCGACGGTCCCTATCGCGTCCGGGCCGCGCGCCTGGGCGTCACCCGGACGGTGCTCACGGAGGACGCCTACGGCGACGGGCCGGTGCGCCGCAGCGTCGTCGCGCTGCGCGGCAAGGTGCAGCCGGGCAACAGCGGAGGGCCCGTGGTCGACGGCCGCGGGCGCGTCGTGGCGACCGTGTTCGCGGCGACCACCAGCGGTCCCCGTGGCGGCTACGGGGTCCCCAATGCGCGCGTGCGCGAGGCGCTGCGAGATTCGCGCAGTTCGGTCTCCACCGGTCCCTGCGCCCGCTAACGTCGGCCGCTCATGGCCAAGACCCTCGTCATCGCCGAGAAGCCCTCCGTGGGGCGCGACTTCGTGCGCGTCCTGCCCGGCGCCTACGAGAAGCACGAGGGGTACCTGGAGGCCGAGGACTACATCGTCACCTGGGCGGTGGGGCACCTCGTCCAGCTCGCCGAGCCCGAGGAATACGGCCCGCAGTTCAAGAAGTGGCGGATGGCCGACCTGCCGATCATCCCCGACGCCTTCAAGCTGGTCGTGCGCGACGAGCGCTCCAAGAAGCAGATGACGGTCATCTCCAAGTTGCTCAAGCGCGACGACGTCGACCAGGTCATCAACGCCTGCGACGCCGGGCGCGAGGGTGAGCTGATCTTCGCCTACATCTTCGAGAAGGCCAAGGCCAAGAAGCCCGTGCAGCGGCTGTGGCTGTCCTCCATGACCCAGGGCGCGATCCGCGACGCGTTCTCGCGCCTGCGGCCGGCCGGCGAGCTCGCGAAGCTCGAGGACGCCGCCCGGTCGCGCTCGGAGGCGGACTGGATCGTGGGCATGAACGCGACGCGCGCCGCCACCATCCGGCTGCGCTCGTCCTTCGACGGCGCCGTGTCGCTCGGCCGCGTGCAGACGCCGACGCTGGCGCTGATCGCCCGCCGCGAGGAGGAGATCCGCGCGTTCAAGCCGGAGCCGTACTGGATCGTCGACGGGGTCTTCGACGCGGACCAGAAGCGCTCGTACGGCGGCCGCTTCCACGCCGGCACCCAGCCGCGGATCAAGACGGAGGCCGAGGCGACGGCGGTGGTCGAGGCGGTCCGGGATGGCCGCGGCGAGATCACCAAGCTGGAGAAGACCAAGCGCTCCGAGAAGGCGCCGCTGCTGTACGACCTCACCTCGTTGCAGCGGGACGCCAACACGCGCTTCGGCTTCAGCGCGCGCCGCACGCTGGCGGCGGCCCAGCGCCTGTACGAGGAGCACAAGGCGCTTACCTATCCGCGCACGAGCTCGCGCTTCCTCTCGTCCGACATGGCCGCGGAGATCAAGCCGACCGCCGAGCTGGTCGGCCACAACCGCGACTACAAGACGGCCGCCGACTACGTCACCGGGCTCGACGTCCTCCCGCTCGGCCGCGTCATCAACGACGAGAAGGTCACCGACCACCACGCGATCATCCCGACGCGCTCCGAGCACACGCTCGACAAGATGAGCGACGACGACCGCCGCGTGTACGACATGGTCGCCCGCCGCTTCCTGGCCGCCTTCCATCCCGAGGCCGTCTTCGAGAACACGCGCCTGGAGACCACCGTCGCCTCCTACGTGTTCCGGACTAGCGGCAAGGTCCTGATCGTGCCGGGCTGGCGCGGCGCCTACGGCGAGGCGGGGGTGGGTGGGGACGAGTTTGGCGCGGAACGCGACGACGACGACTCGGGTGGCGAGCAGCGCCTGCCCAAGCTCGAGAAGGGCGAGGCGGTGGACGTCCGCTCGGTCGAGTCGCAGGCCAAGGAGACCAAGCCGCCGCGGCGCTTCTCGGACGCGTCGCTGCTGGGCGCGATGGAGACCGCCGGCAAGCTCGTCGACGACGACGCCATGCGCGAGGCGATGAAGGACTCGGGCATCGGCACGCCGGCCACGCGCGCAGCGATCATCGAGCGGCTCATCTCGGTCGGCTACGTCGAGCGCGACGGCCGCGCCCTGGTCGCCTCCGAGAAGGGCCTCAACGTCATCCGCCTGCTCGGCGAGCACGCGCTCACGTCGCCGGCGCTGACCGGCGACTGGGAGAAGCGGCTGGACGGCATCGAGCACGGCCACGACACGCGCCAGAAGTTCATGGCCGACATCGCGACGTTCGCGGGCGCGACGGTCGAGGAGCTCGACGCCAAGCTCAAGGACGTCAAGATCGAGCGCGCCTCGCTCGGCCCGTGCCGGGTGTGCGGCGCCGAGATCAAGGAGAACCGCAAGGGCTTCTCGTGCTGGTCGCGCGAGGACCCCGGCTGCGGGTTCGTGATCTGGAAGGCCAAGGCCGGCAAGACGCTGACGCCGGCGATCGCCCGGGAGCTGATCGAGACGGGCTACACCGCCAAGCAGGTGACCGGCTTCAAGGGCAAGTCGGGCCGGTCGTTCCGGGCCAAGCTCGCGTTGCGCCAGTCCGAGGAGGGCAAGTGGCGCGTCGAGTTCGACGAGCCGTGGGCGCAGGAGGGTGGCGCGGCCGCCAAGCCGCCGGAGGCCGAGGCCGAAGCGACGCCGGAGGCGACGGCGGCCTAGCGTCGGCGTCCCCGAAGATCCCGTTTGATCCGTTAGCTGAACGGGAACGTTCGCGCCATTCTCAGGCGCGCCTCCATCCTCTCTGCCCTCCTCTTCGCGGCCGTCGCCGCTCCGTCGCAGGCCGTTGTCGGCGGCCACGACGCCTCGCCGGGCGAATACCCGTCGGTTGCCAACATCACCTTCGGCGCCTTCGGCTGCACGGGCACGCTGATCGCGCCCGACGCGGTCCTGACGGCCGGCCACTGCGGGTCGATCACCGGCGCCACCGGCTACGGCACGCCCGCCGCCTGGCCGACGCCGCTGATCACCGTCACCATCGGCGGCACGCACGCGGGCGAGGGGGAGACGGTGCCGGTCAAGTCGGTCACCGTCGAGCCGAAGTACCTGGCCACTTCGGGCTACGACGTCTCCATCCTCAAGCTCTCCAAGGCCTCCACCAAGACGCCCGTCAAGGTCGCCGGCGCGTCGGAGACGGGGCTGTGGACCGTCGGCAGCAACGAGACCATCGTCGGCTGGGGCGTCACCTCCGAGGGCGGCGACGCTCCCGACACGCTGCAGGAGGCGGTCGTCCCGCGCGTCGCCGACGCCGGCTGCGCGTCCACTTACTCGGACTTCGACGCCACCACCATGCTGTGCGCCGGCTATGCGGCCGGCGGCGTGGACACGTGCCAGGGCGACTCGGGCGGCCCGATGTTCGGCGGGTCCGGCGCGGCGCTGCGGGTCGTCGGCGCGACCTCGTACGGGGAGGGCTGCGCGCGGCCGAACACGCCGGGCGTCTACGCGCGGGTCGGGGACACCGCCCTGCGCGAGTGGATCCGCTCGGTCGTCCCCAACGGGGTCTCCTCCTAGCCGCCCGTCGATCACCGCCTGACGCCACCCGGCTGACGCTCACGGCCCAGAGGCCGCTTCGCGTCACCGCGCGTCGTCAGCCGGCGCCGACGGACGGCCAGCGCGCCGGGCCTTGGCGTACTGGTAGACGAACACGGCCACGATCAGGACGAGGGTCGCCTTGAGCGAGTAGTTGTCGATCGCGTCGACGACGTCGACCGCCCGGTGGCCGATCTCGTAGCCGAGCGTGGCCATGAGCCCCGTCCACAGCAATGTGCCGAGCAAGTCGAGGACGAGGAAGACGGGCAGCCGCATGCCGCCGTCGCCGACGGCGGCGTAGATGAGCACGGACGGGACGGGGAGGATGTTGGCGAGCACGACCGCCAGCGCGCCGAAGCGGCGCTCGAGCCAGTGCACCCGCCGCAGGCGTCGCTGGGCGCGGGCGTCCGTGCCGCCGAGCAGCCAGGCGAAGACGCGGTCACCCCAACGGCGGCCCGCCCACCAGAAGACCCAGTCGAACATCATCACGGTCGGGACGCCGAGCAGGACGGCGGCCGTGAACGACGTGTCGCCGATGCGCGCCCGCGCTCCCATGTTGATGATGGCGGCGGGTGAGCCGCGCAGCAGCTCGAGCAGGGCGGGGTGGTCCTTGGCCAGCAGCGGGAACACCGGCAGCAGCAGGAGCCCGTAGGCGACGGCGGCCGCCATCCCGCCGACGATGATGCGGTCGGCGCGCTGCATCGGGCCGGTCCAGGGGGTGGGTGGACCGTTGCGCGCCTCGCTCACCGCAGAGAGGGTCGCAGCTAGCGTGCGGCGGGTGCCCGTGCTGGCCTACGGCGACCATCCCGAGCAGACCGGCGACCTGCACCTTCCCGACGGGGAGCCGCGCGGTGCCGTGGTGCTGTGGCACGGCGGGTCGTTCCTCCCCGAGTACACGCGGTCGATGCTGGACCCGCTGGCGCGCGAGCTGGCCCGGCGCGGGCTGGCCGCCTACAACGCGACCTACCGGCGGCTGGGTTGCGGGGGCGGGGTCCCGGAGACGTTCGACGACGCGCTCGCCGCGGTCGACGCCCTGACCGCCGAGCTCGGGGTGGGTGACGCACCAGCGGGGATCGGGCTGTCGGCGGGCGCGCCGCTGGCCCTGCACGCGGCGGCGGCCGGGAGGCTGTCGCGGGTGGTCGACATCGCCGGCGTCGCGGCGCTGGCCGCGGCGGCGCGGGCAGTGGGGACGGGGTCGTCGGTCTGGACGCTGTTCGGGGCGGGCCCGGACGAGGACCCCGAGCGCTACGCCGCCTTCGACCCGATGGAGCGGGCGCTCGACGTCCCGCTGCTCGTCCTGCACGGCGACGCCGACGACATCGTCCCGATCGAGCTCAGCCGCGCCTACGCCGAGCGGGCCGGCGGGGAGCTCGTCACCGTCCCCGGCGCCGGGCACTTCGACCTCTACGGCCTGGGACGACCGGCGCCGCCGGAGCTGTTCGCCTTCCTCGACGTCGCGAGTTAGAGGGCGCGCCAGCGGTCGAGCAGGCGCTCGACGAGCGTGGGCCGCCGGAAGGTGATCGTCGGCTCGCTCGGGCTGAGCTCCAGCATCGCGTCGACGACCGGGCGGGCCGGCCCGCCGTCGGTCGACCAGGCGATGTAGAGCTCCTCGCTGCGCAGCAGGTGCGCGAGCGCGCCCGCGAGCGCAAGGTCATCCTCCGTGTGGGCCACCGGGAGGTGCAGAGCGGTCATCACCACATATAACGGCACAATGCGGTCAGAAGTTGTGCTCCGCGGCGCAAGTTGTGCCAGAACGTCCGGCCGGGCGGCCACGATGGGACGTCGTGTCGCTCACGCTGGTCACCGGTCCCGCCAACGCCGCCAAGGCCGGTGTGGTGCTCGGCGCGTTCCGGGAGGCGCTGTCGCGATCGGGCTCGCTGCGGCTGCCGGCTCCCGAGCCGCTGCTGGTCGTCCCGACCGCCGCCGACGTCGAGCCCTACCAGCGCGAGCTGGCCGCTTCCGGCGCCGTCTTCGGCGGCGAGGTGGTCACCTTCTCGCGGCTGCTCGGCCTCGTCGCGCGCCGGGCCGGCTACCGCGAGCGGCGCCTGGGCTTCGTCGCGCGTGACCGCGTCGTCGCCGCCGTCGTCCGCGACACCCGGCTGCGGGTCCTGGCCGACAGCGCGCAGACGCCCGGCTTCGCCCGCGCGGCGGGGCGGCTCTTCTCCGAGCTCCAGCGAGCGCTCATCGCCCCCGAGCGCTTCACGGCGGGTCTGCGGCGGTGGATCGACGGGGCGGAGGGAGACACTGCTGACGCCGGCGGCGCCGCGGGCGCGGGTGGCGCGGCGGGCGCCGGCGGTTCGGGGAGCGCGGCGCGGCGCGGCGCGTACGTGGAGGACGTTGCCGCCCTCTACGCCGCGTACGTGCGCCGGCTGGAGGCGCTCGGCCGGGTCGACCCGGAGGGCTACGCGTGGGGCGCGCTCGACGCGCTGCGGGCGGCGCCGGAGAGCTGGGGCGGCCGGCCGGTCTTCCTGTATGGCTTCGACGACCTCACCGCGACCCAGCTGGACGCGGTCGAGACGCTCGTGCGCGTTTGCGACGTCGACGTCACCCTCTCGCTGACCTACGAGCCCGGCCGGGCCGCGTTCGCCGCGCGCGCGGCGACGGTGGAGACGCTGCGACCGCTGGCGAGCGCCGTCGTCGAGCTGCCCGGCGGTGGGGAGCGCACCGCGCCGGCGCTTCACCACCTCGAGCGCCACCTGTTCGACGGTGGCGCCGACCGGGTCCTGCCCAACGGCGCGGTCCGCCTGCTGGAGGCGGGCGGGGAGCGTGCGGAGGCGGAGCTGATCGGCGCAGCGCTGCTCGAGCTGGTCGAGGCGGGCGCGCCGCCGGAGGACATGGCGGTGCTGGTTCGCTCCGCCGCGGAGGCGCCGCTGCTGGCCCAGACGCTGGCGGCGTACGGGCTGCCGGTCGCGCGCGCCGAGCGGGTGCGGATCGGGCAGACGCGGCTCGGCGCCGGCCTGCTCGCGTTCGGCGCCGCCGCGTTCGACGGCACCGCGGGAGATCTGCTCCGCTGGCTGCGCACGCCGGGCAAGGTCGCCGCGCACGAGACGGTGGACGCCCTCGAGCGCCGGCTGCGCCGCGCCGGCGTCGCCACCGCCGCCGACGCGGTCCGGATGATCGAGCGCGACGAACCTCGCTCCGACGCTTCCGCCCTGGCCGAACCGCGCTCCGACGCTTGCGCCTTGGCCGAACCGCGCTCCGACGCTTCCGGAAAGCGGAACCCAGAGCGCGCGGTTGGCGGTGACCGGTATCTGGAGAGCGCGGTTGGGCCTGCGCTCGCGGCGTTGCGGGCTGCCTCCGAGGACGGTGCGGGCGCGCTCCTGGACGCGCTGGAGGCGGAGCTCGACGCGATCTGGACCGCCCCCCACCGCCGGGAGGCGGCGGTGCTCGACGCGGACGGGCTCGAGGACGCCCGCGTCGCCGCCGAGGTCCGCTTCGCCGCCGCCGAGCTGCGCCAGCTCGCCGATGCCGACCCGGCGCTGGTCGGCGGGCCGGCGGAGATCCTGGCCACGCTGGCCGCAGTCGAGGTACGCGTCGGCGGCACCGGCGCCGGCATCCTGCTGGCCGACCCGCTGAGCGTCCGCGCGCGCCGCTTCCGCGTCGTGGTCGTGTGCGGCCTGCAGGACGCCGCCTTCCCGCGCCGCCCCACGCCCGAGCCGTTCCTCGACGACGCCGACCGCCGCGACCTCGCGCGTGCGTCGGGAATCGTCCTGCCGCTGCACGAGGACGAGCTCGACCGCGAGCGCTTCCTCTTCTACACCGCCGTCTCCCGCGCGGAGGAGGTCCTGTTCCTGTCCTTCCGCGCGTCGGACGAGGAGGGCGAGCCGGAGCTGCGCTCGCCGTTCGTCGACGACGTCGCCGCCGTCTTCACCGAGGATCTGTGGACGGGCCGCGGGCGGCGACTGCTCGCCGAGGTGACCTGGCCGCCCGCGCAGGCACCGACGCCGCTGGAGCTGCGGCGCGCGCAGGCGGCGACGAGCGGCGAGCGTACGGAGGCCGCCTCGCTGGCGCCGCCGGGGCCGGACCTCTTCGCCGGCTATGACCGCGAGAGCGCCCGCGGCCTCGAGTCCTTCGCGCTGTGCGGGGTGCGCTGGCTGGTCGAGCGCGTGCTCAAGCCCGGCCGCATCGACCCGGACCCCGAGCCGATGACGCGCGGCTCGCTGGCCCACTCCGTGCTCGAACAGACCCTGCGCGCGCTGAAGGAGCACACGGGGTCGGGGGCGCTCACGCCGGCGTCGCGGGCGAGCGCCCAGGCCGAGCTGGCCGAGGCGATCGACGGGCTGCGCCGCACGCGCGGCGGCGCGGTGGCGCGGGCGGGCGTCCGGGCGCTCGAGGTGGAGCTGGCGCGCTGGATCGACCACGAATGCGCAACGGGGCCCGGCTACGAGCCGGAGTGGCTGGAGTGGAGCTTCGGCGAGGAGACCCCGCTGCGGCTGGAGGGGATCGCCGTGACCGGGATCGTGGACCGCATCGACGTCGGGCCGGCGGGCGCGATCGTCCGCGATTACAAGGCCAGCAAGGGCTTCGCGCAGGCCAGCTGGGCCGCCGACGGTCACCTGCAGGCAGGCCTGTACGCGCTGGCGGCGCGGGAGCTGCTCGGCCTCGACCTCGCCGGCGCGGTCTACCAGCCGCTGCGCGGCCCCGACCTGCGCCCGCGCGGCGCTGTCCGCGCGGGGGAGGCGGCGGCCGGCCTGGTCGGCAACGACGTCCTCGATCCCGGGGCGTGGGAGGCGCTGCTCGACGAGCTGCGCGAGGCGGCCGAGGACGCGGGCGCGCGGCTGCGGGCCGGCGCCATCGTCCCCTGCCCGGAGCGCTGCACCCCGCGCGGCTGCGGCTACCCGGGCATCTGCCGCGCCCGCGACGCCGCCCCGCCCCCGCCGTCGGCATGACACCCGCGACGACACCACCACCGCAGTGACGCCCGCGACGGCATCCGCCCCGCCCGGCACCGCCCAGTCCGGCACCGCCGCGATCGCCGGCGGCCGCGTCTTCACGGCCGAGCAGCGCGCGGCCATCGACGACCGCTCCGGAGCGTCGCTGCTGGCCGCGGCCGCGGGGTCCGGCAAGACGGCGGTGATGGTCGAGCGGTTCGTGGCGGCCGTGCTCCAGGACGGCGCCGAGGTGGGCGCGATCCTCGCCCTCACCTTCACCGAGAAGGCGGCCGGCGAGTTGCGCGACCGGGTGCGCCGCCGCTTCACCGAGCTGGGCGAGCACGAGCACGCGCGGACCGCCGAGGCGGCCGCGATCGGAACGATCCACGGCTTCTGCGCCGGCGTCCTGCGCGCGCACCCGTTCGCGGCCGGGCTGGACCCGCGCTTCACCGTGCTTGAGGAGGGCGTCACCCGGCGGCTGCACGACGCCGCGTACGACCGCGCGGTGGAGGCGTGGGCGACCGCGGAGGGCGCCGCCGCCGTCGATCTCCTGGCTGCGATGCGCGACGACCTGCGCACGCTCGTCCACGACGCCTACGCCGAGCTGCGCAGCCGCGGGGAGCGGGTGCCGCGCCTGCCGATCCCTCCGCAGACGCCTGCGCCGGATCCCGCGCCGCTGATCGCCGCGGTGCGCGAGGCGGGCGCCTGCCTCACCGGTGCGACCGGCAAGACCGTGGAGGCCGGCCAGGACGCGCTGGCGGCGGCGACCGACCTGCTCGGCGCGCTCGACGGTCGCGTCCCCCTCCCGACGGAGCTCGACCGGGCCAAGCTCGGCGCCGGCGCGAAGCTGCTCAAGGAGCCCGGCTGCGACGCCTACAGGGCGGCCTGGCAGACCTACCGCCAGGCGTGCGCCGACCACCACGCCCGCCCCGTAGTCGTCCTCGCCGACCGTCTGCTGGCGCGCTTCGGCGAGGAGGCGGCACGCGCGAAGACCGCCCGCGCGGCGGTCGACTTCGAGGACCTGCAGCTGCTCGTCCGCGACCTGTTCGCCAACGATGACGCGCTGCGGCGGCGCTGGGCCGACCGCTACGCGCTGATCATGGTCGACGAGTTCCAGGACACCAACCGGTTGCAGATGGACGTCCTCTCCCGGCTGGACCGGGGCAACCTGTTCGTGGTCGGCGACGCGTTCCAGTCCATCTACGGCTTCCGTCACGCCGACATCGAGATCTTCCGCGAGCGCGCGGCCGCGCTCGGCCCGCAGCGGACCCGCCGGCTGACGGCCAACTTCCGCTCGCGCGGCGATCTCCTGGACGTCCTCAACGCCGCCTTCGTGCCCATCTTCGGGGACGAGTTCGCGCCGCTCGTGGCCGCGAGGGCGGACGTCGCCGCCGCCGCTCCCGAGGGCCTGCTCTTCGACCCCGACCACGTCGACGCCGCACCCGCCCGTCCCCCAGTCGAGCTGCTGGTCACGGACGCGAGCCGCGACTGGGAGGGTGTCGGTCTCGACATCCCGGGGGAGAAGGCGTGGCGGCGTGCGGAGGCGCGGCTGGTCGCCCAGCGGCTGGCCGAGGAGATCGACCGCGGCCGGCGGCCGGGGGAGATCGCGGTGCTCGTCCGCGCGGCGGCGTCGCTACGCCTGATCGAGCAGGCGCTGGAGGAGCAGGGGTTGCCCACGTACGTCGTCGGCGGCCGCGGGTACTGGTCGCAGGAGCAGGTCCGTGACGGCCTCGCCTATCTGCAGGTCCTGGCCAACCCGCTCGACGAGACCGCGCTCTACTCCGTGCTCGCCTCCCCGTTCGCCGGGGCCGGCGCCGAGGCGCTCGTCCACCTCGCCCGCGCCGGCAAGGAACACGGCGGCGCGTGGGCGGCGCTGCGCGCCCGCGCCGTCGCGCACGAGGGCCTGCGCCGCCTCACCGACCTCCTCGAGACCGAGCGCGACCAGGCGGAGCGACTCCCCGCCGAGGTCCTTCTCGAGCGCGCGATCGCGGCGACCGGCTACGACGTCGCCGTGCTCGGGCGCCGCGGCGGCGAGCGGCGGCTGGCGAACCTGCGCAAGCTCATGCGCCTGGCCCGCGAGTTCGAGCGCGCCGAGGGCCGCGACCTGCGCGCCTTCCTCGCCTTCGCGCTCACCCAGGACCTCTCCGGCGCGCGCGAGGGCGAGGCGGCGCTGGAGGGGGAGGGCCTCGACGCCGTGCGGCTGATGACCATCCACCGCGCCAAGGGCCTCGAGTTCCCGGTCGTCTGCGTCGCCGACCTCGGGCGCCAGGGGCCGGGTGGTGGGCCGCCGCTGCTGCTCGGTGGCGACGATCGGGTCGGGCTGCGCTTCAAGGCGCTCGGCGCGCCCAAGGCCGTCCCGGCGCTCGACCACGCTGCCCTCAACCAGGAGCGCATCGACCGCGAGGACGCCGAGGAGCGCCGGCTGCTCTATGTCGCCATGACCCGGGCGGAGGACACCCTGATCCTGTCCGGCGGCATCGACCTGGCCCGCAACCCGGAGCCGCGCCCGGGCGGCGCGCCGCTCGCCTGGATCCTGCGGGCGTTCGACGGCGTCGTCGCCCCGCGCCTGAACGACCCCGCGGCGCTCTCCGCGCTCCCCGCCGCCCAGGGCCGCCCCGGCGGCACCGCGCTGCCCGCCCCCGTCACGCTCGCCGCCGCCGCGCCGGCCGCGCCGGCCGCCGCCGTCCCCACCCGGTTGTCGTTCTCCAGCCTCGGCGAGTACGACCGCTGCGCCTACCGCTGGTACCTGCGCCGCGTCCTGCGGCTACCCACCGTCAAGCCCCCGCCATTGGAAACAACGGACAGTCCCCTCATTCCAACCGGGCTGGACCTGATGACGCGGGGGTCGCTGGTCCACGAGCTGCTCGAGGATCTCGACTTCGGCCGGCCGGGGCCGCCGCCGGAGGAGGCGATCGCCGCGGTCGCCGCCGAGCGCGACGTCGAGCTCACCGCGGCCGAGACGGCCGACGTGGCCCGGCTGGTGGACGCGTTCGCGCGCTCGCCGTTGTGCGCGCGGCTCGCCGCCGCCCACGCCGTCCGCCGCGAGGCGTCCTTCACCTTCGCCCTCTACGAGGACTCGCGCGGCCCGCTCGTCAACGGGATCGTCGACGTGGTCGCCACGGAGGCGGACGGGACGGTGCTCGTCGTGGACTACAAGACCAACCCGCTCGAGGGGACGGATCCCGAGCGGCTCACGGAGGCCGACTACGCGATCCAGCGGCTCGTCTACGCGCTGGCCGCGCTGCGCGACGGGGCGCCGCGGGTCGAGGTCGCGCACTGCTACCTCGAGCGGCCCGACGCCCCGGCCACCGCCGTCTACGGCCCGGGGGACACGCGCACGCTCGCGGAGGAACTGGCCCGCCGCGCGGGCGGGCTGCTGGCCGGTGACTTCGCGCCGACCCCGCAGCCCCACCGTGAGCTGTGCGGCAGCTGCCCCGGGAGGCGAGCGCTGTGCTCGCATCCCGAGGCAGCGACCCTCAGCCCGCTGTCGGCGGGCGCTTAAACCCTGCGTGAGCCGCCGACGCGGCCACCGAAGCCGCCGCTCATGGGGGCGGCCGCGAGCAGGACGATGATCGCGGCGATGACGCCCACGATGACCGGGAGTCCCAGCACTCCGCACAGCCAGTAGGCGAGCGCGGCGAGCAGGATGGCGATGATGATGCTGATCATGGTGTGACCTCCTGACCGGCCGGCTCCCGCACCCGGTCGGACGTCGTTGATGGTTGCTGACGCAGGCCTTTCCCGCGGATAACTGGCACAAACCCACCGCGCAGTAATCTGCAACGAGCGTCTCGCCCCTCCGGCTGGGGCGTGGCCCGACCGACCAGCGTGCCCATCATCGAACGCGAGCCAAAGTCAGACCCGGCGCCTGAACGCAGCGCCCCCAGCCCCTCCTCATCCTCGGAGGAGCGCGCTGCGCGAGCGGCCGAGGACCGGCGCCTGCTCACGCGCTACCACCGCATGGGGGACACCGCCGCGCGCGAGCAGGTCGTCCAGCGCTTCCTGCCGCTCGCCCGCCAGCTGGCCCGCCGCTACGCGGGCGCCGGCGAGCCGCTCGAGGACCTCGTCCAGGTGGCCAGCCTCGGCCTCGTCAAGGCGGTCGACCGCTTCGATCCCGCCCGCGAGGTCGCGTTCTCGAGCTTCGCCGTCCCCACCATCCTCGGCGAGCTCAAGCGCCACTTCCGCGACAAGGGCTGGTCCGTCCGCGTCCCGCGCGACCTGCAGGAGCTGGCGCTGCGCCTGGACCGCACGCAGGAGGACCTCGGCCGCGAGCTCGGCCGCGCCCCCACCACCGCTGAGGTCGCCGGGCGCCTGGACGTCACCGAGGAGGACATCCTGGAGGCCCGCGAGGCCGCGCACGCCTACCGCGCCGTCAGCCTCGACCGCCCGCGCACCGAAGACGACGAGGGCGGCCCGGCCGTCTCCGACGCGATGGGCGGCGACGACCCCGGCTTCCGCCGCGCCGAGGACGCCGCCACCGTCGACCAGCTCCTGCGCGTGCTCGCCCCCCGCGAGCGCGAGGTGCTGCGGCTGCGCTTCAGCGAGGACCTCACCCAGCAGGAGATCGGCGATCGCATCGGCGTCTCCCAGATGCACGTCTCGCGCCTCATCCGCCAGGCCATCACCCGCCTCGGCGAAGCCGCCGACCACTGAGTGGCCCACTGGTGACTCGCCTCTTCCTGGTCCGCCACGGCGAGTCCGCCTGGAACGCCGAGAACCGCCTGCAGGGCCAGGCCGACGCGCCGCTGTCGGCCCTCGGGCGCGAGCAGGCGCGGGCGCTGCGCCTGCCGCGGCTCCCCGCAGTGGGCTCTGACCTCGAGCGGGCGCGGGAGACCGCCGAGCTCGCGGGCTTCCCCGACGTCCCGGTGGACCCGCGCTGGCGCGAGCGCGGCCTGGGCGAGTGGGAGACCCACCTCGAGTCGGAGGTGGCGACCAAGGACGACATGGCGCGCTTCCGGACCGGCGCGCTGGTCCCGCCCGGGGGAGAGACGTGGGACGCCTTCCAGGCCCGCGTTGCCGACGCCGCCGCGGCCGTGACCGGCGACTGCCTCGTCTTCACCCACGGCGGCTGCGTGCGCGCGCTCGTCGCCGCGATCACCGGCGCGGACTACCGCACCGTTGCCGGACCCGCCAACACGAGCGTGACGGTCGTGCGCACGGGGCAGCACCCCCGGATGCTTGCCTTCAACTGGACGCCGGAGATGCCGGGGTTCGCGCGCGCCAGTGACCCCGGCGCCTGACCTCGGGGCGCTCGCGCGCGACGTCATGGGCCTGCCCGCGCTGCGGCCCGGGCAACTCGAGGTCGCCGAGGCGGTCGTCGCCGGCCGCGACGCGCTGGCGATCATGGCGACCGGCTACGGCAAGTCGGCGATCTACCAGCTCGCCGGGCTGGCCATCGAAGGGCCGACGCTCGTCATCTCCCCGCTGATCGCACTGCAGCGCGACCAGGTCGAGCACCTGCAGGCCAACGCGGGCCTCGGCGGGGCGGCCGCCGTCTCCTCCCATGTGTCGGAGAGGGACCGCGAGGCCGCGCTCGAGGACGCCGCCGACGACGCGCTCGAGTTCCTGTTCATGGCGCCCGAGCAGCTCGCCAACCGGGAGGTGCTGGAGGAGGTCAAGGCGGCCCGGCCGTCGCTGATGGTCGTCGACGAGGCGCACTGCATCTCCGAGTGGGGGCACGACTTCCGCCCGGACTACCTGCGCCTGGGCGACGTCGCGGAGGCGATCGGCCGCCCGCCCGTGCTCGCGCTGACCGCCACCGCGTCCCCGCCGGTGCGCGACGAGATCGTCCGCCGGCTCCGGCTGCGCGACCCGCTGATCGCCATCCACGGCTTCGACCGTCCCAACCTGCACTTCGCCGTCGAGCGCTTCCACGAGGAGGCGGCCAAGGAGCGCGCGCTGATCGAGCGGGTGTCCGCGCTGGCCAAGCCCGGCATCGTCTACACCGCCACCCGGCACGACGCCGAGCGGCTCGCCGACGACCTCGCCGCCGCCGGACTGCGCGTGGCCGCCTATCACGGTGGCATGGCCGCGAGCCTGCGCGACGCCGTCCAGTCGGCCTTCATGGACGACGAGACGGAGGTGATCGTCGCCACCACCGCGTTCGGGATGGGCGTCGACAAGCCCAACGTGCGCTTCGTCATCCACCACACGGTCGCCGACGCCGTCGACAGCTACTGGCAGGAGGTCGGCCGCGCCGGCCGTGACGGTGACCCCGCCGCCGCCGTCCTCTTCTACCGGCCCGAGGACCTCGGCCTGCGCCGCTTCTTCGCCGGCGCCGGGAAGGTCGACGCTCCCGAGATCCGCGCCGTCGCGGAGGCGATCGCCGAGGGCGAGCAGGACCCGACCACGATCCAGGAGGAGACGGATCTGTCCGCCTCCAAGCTGGCCACCGCGATCGGGCGCCTGGAGGACGTCGGCGCGGTCGAGGTCGCGCTCGACGGCCACGTCGAGGCAACCAAAGCCCTCGACGCCCGCGCCGTCATCGCCGCGGCCGAGGCGCAGGCGCACCGGGAGGAGTTCGACCGCTCCCGCGTCGACATGATGCGCGCCTACGCCGAGCTGGCCGGCGCCTGCCGCCGCGAGTTCCTGCTCTCCTACTTCGGCGAAGTATCCAACCCACCCACCCCGTGCGGCAACTGCGACCTCTGCGACGCCGGCGCGGCGATCGCGGCCCCCGCCGACGCGCCCTTCACCGTCGGCACCCGGGTCAACCACCCCAAGTGGGGCGAGGGCACCGTCCAGCGCTACGAGGACGACAAGATGGTCCTGCTGTTCGACTCCGTCGGCTACAAGGCGCTCGTCCTCGACGCCGCCGGCCTCCTCGCCCCGATCGGGATCTAAACTTCCCGGCGCACGCCGGGGGTTGCGCGCCTGGCGGCCCGCCTGGCCGTCGCAGCCGGTGACGGTGGGGCCTTCGCTTCGCCGGGTCCTCCCCGGGCCCCCCGGCTAGACCTCGACGCCGCGAGCGGCGAGCTGGTCGCGCAGCCGCAGGAGGGCGAGATCCTTGGCCTTGACCTCGAGCATGACGTCGAAGTCGGGCAGGCCAACGGCGGCGTCGCGCAGGAAGGACTCGAAGGCGATCGGGTCGACCAGGTCGGCGTGCGCGCGCAGCGGCGGGAGGACCCAGGTGCGCTCGACGCGGCGGCCGACCTTCTTCTTGCGCTCCTCCATGGCCGTGCGCGGGGTGGACCAGTGGATCTTGGGGACGACGCCCTCGGGCCAGGTGGCCAGGGCGAGCGCGAGCGCCTCGCGGTCGGGGATGCGGTCGGGGTCCACGCAATGGTGGTGGTGGATGTCCCAGACGACGCGCAGGCCGGTGCGGCGGTGGACCTCGAGGACGTCGCCCAGTGAGAAGGTGACGTCGTCGTTCTCGACCACCAACCGGGCCTTGGCGCGGTCCGACAGCCGCTCGAAGCCGGCCTCGAAGCGGCCCAGCGCCGCGTCGCGGCCGCCGGCCCCGCCGCCGACGTGGAGGATGCAGACCGCCTCCGGCCCGCAGCCCATCGCGTCCAGCAGCGCCGCCTGGACCTCGACGTCGCGGATCGACCCCGCGACCGTGTTCGGGTTCTCCGAGTTGAGGACGATGTACTGGCTCGGGTGCGTGGAGAGACGGACGTCGGCGGCACGGGCGGCCTCGCCGAGCGCGGCGAGCGCCTCCGCGCAGTCCTCCACCTGGCCGTGGAACTGCGGCAGGTCAGGGTGGGTCGCGTAGGGCGCGACGTTGGCCGCGAAGCGGTACATGTGGATGTCGTGGCGGTCGCAGTAGTCCAGGACGCCGTGGAGCATCTCGATCGAGGTGCGCAGGTGCGGCCCGGACTGCCAGCGGCGGTTGTCGGAGGTGGGCAGCCCGCCTTCGCCCATGACCTTGACCGCGAAACCGAGCCTCATCGACGGTCGCCGGAGGAGCGTGGCGTGGCGCGCACGACGCGATCGTAGGCGCCCGGCGGGGCTTCGCGCGCGTCACGTCTCACGCAGGGTGTACGTAAGCTGCGCCGAAGGGGTATGACAGTTGCGATGACAACCACCACGGTGACCCGGGCGGTGTCGAGCCGCTTCCTGGCCCTGCTCGCCGTGCCCGCGTTCGGGCTGGCGCTGTCCATCACGACGGTCACCACGTACCTGCCGGTCCTGATCTCGAAGGTCTCCGGCCCGACCGCGACCGGCGTCCTGATCGGCTTCGAGGGCCTGCTCGCGCTGGTCATCCCCGGCCTCGTCGGCGGCTGGTCGGACCGCACGAACACGCGCTTCGGTCGCCGGCTCCCGTTCGTGCTGGCCGGCGCGCCGGCGATGGCCGTGGCGCTCTTGGTGATGCCGTTCACGACCGCGTTCGCGCCGCTCGCCGTCGCCCTGTTCGTCTTCTACGGCGGCTACTTCACCTTCTACGCGCCCTACCGCGCGATGTACCCCGACCTCGTTCCGGAACCCGACCGCCCGCGCTCGCAGGGCTCCCAGAACGTCGCCCGCGAGCTCGGCCTGGGCGTGGCCCTGGTCGGCGGCGGCTTCCTGCTGAGCATGTGGAAGGGGCTCCCGTTCGTCGTCTCGGCCGGCGTCCTGCTCGCGGTCACCGGCGCCTTCGCGTGGCGGGTGCGTGCCCACGCTCCGGAGTGCGAGGACGACGTCGCCGCCCCGCCCACCGACACCAGCCGCTGGCGCTCCTGGACCCTGCTGCGCGAGGACTCCGACATCCGCCGCCTGCTCACCGCGACCGCGCTGTGGGAGCTCGCCCTCGGCGCGCTCAAGACCTTCGTGGTCCTCTTCATCACCGTCGGCCTGGGGTACTCGTCGTCACTGGCGTCCGCGGCGCTGGCCATCGTCGCCGTCGGGGTGGTGGTGTCCGCCCTGGCCGCGGGCCCGCTGGCCGAGCGCTTCGGCCACGGCCGCCTGCTCACCGTCTCCGCCGCGGTCTACGCGATCGGCCTCGCGCTGCCGATCTTCGTGCACAGCCTGTACTTCCTGATCGCCATGTTCCCGCTCGCGTTCGCGGCGGGCATCGTGATGACGCTGCCCTACTCGCTGCTGATGGGCCTGCTGCCGGACGCCGACCACGGTGCCGGTGCGGGGGCCTTCGAGGCGGCACGCGGCATGGGCGTCGTCCTCGGTCCGATCCTGGCCGGCATCGCGGTGGAGACGCTGAAGCCGCTGTTCGAGTCCACGGACGGCTACGCGGCGATGTTCCTGGTCGCCAGCGTCGCGGTGGTTATCTCCGTGCCGCTCGCGCGGCGCGCCACCTAACGCGCGACCGCAAGCCCCTCGAACGTCGGCGGCTCTTCGGTCAACAGCCAGGTGCCGTCGTCCTGCCGGCTCACGAGGCTGCGCTGAGAGAGCTGCCCGAGTGCGGTGGTGACGGACGGCCGGCGCGCGCCGACGATCCAGCCGAGCAGCTCGTGCGAGAGGAAGCTGGGTAGGACGCGGCCGTCGGGGCGCACGGTGCCCCAGCGCTCCGACAGGTGCCACATCGCGATCAGCAGCCGGGTGTCGACCCGGGGGAGCTGGGCGACGGCGAGCATGCGGGCCAGCAGCCGCGAGCGGTCCAGCGCGCGCGAGATCAGCTCGCCGGTCATCTCCGGGAAGCGGGCGGCGCGGGCGACGAAGCGGACGTCGAGGTGGGCGAGCACGAGCGGGTCGATGACGCGGAAGGCGACCGAGAAGGGCGCCAGCAGCTCACCGAAGCCGTCCTGGCTGGGCCGGAGCAGGTCACCTGGGCCGAGCAGCTCGGCACACGAGCGGTGCTGCAGCGAGAGGCGGCGGATGACCACGCCCTCGAGGATCAGCAGGCCGATGCCGCCGTTGGCGTCCGGCCCGTTCTCGGAGTCCGGCACCCAGGCGCCGCGGGGGACGTTCTCCGTCCGGGCGACGAGCGCCTGGCGGGCCTGCTCGAAGCGCTCCGGCGACAGATTCTGGCCCAGATCCGGATCGGCGTCGAGCACGCGTACCCCTTGCGCGGCCGGCTGGCTGAGATGGGGAAACGCCACGTGTACCTCTTGGGGTCCCCGGCAACTACGGTGCGCCAAACCCCCGGGCGTTGGGCTCAGGCGCTGCGCGACCGGCGGTACGCGCGCACGGCGTCGACCCCGGACACCACCGTGAGCATCACGGTGGCGCCGATCAGGACCCGCACCCAGAGCACGTCCGGGTCGCCCACGGTCAGCAGCGTGAGGATCATCCCGACCTGCAGGAGCATCTTGGCCTTGCCGGCCGCGCCGGCGGCGAGAACCGCTCCGTCGCGCGCCGCATCGGCGCGCAACACCGTGACCAGCACCTCGCGCGCGGCGATGACGAGCACCACCCACAGGCCGAGGCGGTCGACCGCGACCAGGCCGACCAGCGCGGCGATCACCAGCAGCTTGTCGGCGACCGGATCCAGCAGCTTGCCCAGCGGCGTGATCAGGCCGCGCGTGCGGGCGATGTGGCCGTCGACGATGTCGGTGACGGCGATGACCGCGAAGAGGACGCCGGCGGCGAGCGAGCCGTCCGGGTGCGCGAGGACGACCACGGCCACCGCGGGGGCGAGCAGGATGCGCAGGCCCGACAGCACGTTGGGGACGTTGAGCGTCCCGCCGAAGGCCGAGGAGGACAGCGACAGCGTCCCGTTTCGCTGCATGCGCAGCTCGGCGCCCTCCGGTGCGCGGCGCACGGTGTGGCCGGTGGCGATCGCGCCGATGCCGACGGCCATGAGCGCGATGAACACGCCGGCGACGTCGTCGATGACGTAGTGCCAGCCGAGGTAGATGGTGGCCACCGAGACCAGGCCGAAGTAGGTCCACAGCGCGCGGCACAGCCACTTGTTCGCGCGCAGCAGCTGGGCGACGAGCGCCGCCGTCAACGTCACGGAGACATGGAGGGACGCGAACGCGGCGACTGACTGCACGATGTCCTTCGCCGGCCCGGGCGCCGACCCGTAGAGGACGTTGAGCCGCTCGGCCCACAGCGCGTGCTGGAGCGACGAGGAGGCGGTCGGCGCGAGGTCGGAGAACAGCTGCGGCGCCACGAACGCCGGGCCGACGGCCGGGATCAGGTAGTAGCTGAGCGCGCCCAGCACCCAGTTGACGCACAGCGCGGTGGCGTACCAGAGGCCGTTGCGCAGCTCGCCGAACCACACCAGCGCCGCGGCAAGTGACACCGGCACGAAGGCAAGGAAGATCACGTAGACCACCGACAGGACCTGGTTGGCGATGCCCGTCCCGAGCAGCGTGTGCAGGAGCGTCGAGGGGTCGTGGCCGAAGAACAGCGAGCGGTCGAGCTCCAGCAGCGACGTGTCGTGGCTGCCCGGGCGCAGGAAGGGCAGGAAGCCCTTGAAGTTGCGGTAGGCGACGTACGTGACGTAGAAGGAGAACAGCCCGACCAGCACGTAGCCGATCCGGCGGCCGTGACCCCAGCGCTCGCGGGCGACGCCGACGATCTCGTTGAAGAGCCGCAGCGGGGCCGTGCGGGCCCGCCAGAACGCGCGCGGCAGGACGTCGATGCCGATGAAGACGGCCAGGATCGCGCTGAGGCGCACCAGCGGCGGACCGCCGACGCCGTCGGGATCGTGGACCGGCAGGTTCTCCGCGTTGGCGGTCAGGAACATGGCCACCGCGCACATCGCGGCCATCGAGGCCGGGAAGACGTACGGCCGTCGACGTCCCAGCGTGAGGACTCGCGCCGTCACGAAGTGGGCAGCAATACGGTTGACGGGCGCCGGCCGAGCATCAGGCCAGAGTACCCCACGCTTCACCGAAATTACGCATGGACGTCCTCGTCATCTTCAACCCCTCGGCCTCCCACGTGGACGCCCGCGCGGAGGCATCCGTCCTCGCCGCGCTGCGGGGCCGCTGCACGGTCGAGGCGGTCCGCACCGACCACCCCTTTCACGCCGCCGAGCTGGCCGCGCAGGGCGTCGCCGGCGGCGCCGGGCTGGTCGTCGCGGTGGGGGGTGACGGGACGGCCAACGAGGCGGCCAACGGGCTCGCCGGCACCGGCGTCCCGCTGTGGTGCCTGCCCGGCGGGGCGACCAACGTCTTCGCCCGGACGATCGGCGTCCCGGCCAGGCTCGCCGCCGCCACCGAGCAGCTCGCGGCGCGCGTCACCGACCCCACCCTCACCCCGCTCACCACCGGCACCGTTCGGGGGTGCCGAGACCCGTCGCCTGCGCCCTCGCCGGTCGAGGCGGGGCCCCCGCTCGATCACTGTCGCCACTTCCTCTTCATGTCCGGCATCGGGGTGACCGCGGAGATGATGCGCCGGGTCGCCGCGCGGCCGGTGCTGCGGGCGCGGCTCGGCGCCGGCTACGTGGTGGTCGGCGCCGCCGTCGCGCTGACGGAGGCGGGCCGCGGGCGCCTGCCGCGGCTGCGCGTGGAGGTGGCGGGGGAGACGGCCGAGGCCGCCACGGTCATCATCCAGCGCTCGGACCCGCTGACCTACTTCGGCCCCAAGCCGATCACGGTCTGCTCGCCGGAGGCGCTCGGGGACGGCACGCTGTCGGTCGCGTTCGCCGACCGCGCCGCCCCGCGCGACGTGGCCGCCATCTTCCTGCGGCTGCTCTCGGGGAACTCCGGCCGCGTCACCGAGCACCCGCGCGTCACCGCCTACGAGCGGCTCGCCGAGCTGACGGTGTCCTCCCCGGACGGGCGCGCGTTCGGCATCGAGGTCGACGGCACGTACGTCGGGGACACGACGACCGCCCGGTACGGGATCGCACCGGACTCCCTCCTCGTGGCCACGGCTTGAGTCCCACGACCGATCGTTGGGTATCAACGAGTGATGACCGTCTCCCCAGCTGACCTCGAAGCCCTCATCGCCCGCGGCGAGGAGCACGGCTGCGTGGCCGAGTCCGAGGTGGCGGCGTTCGCCGAGCACCTCGCCCTGGACGAGGAGCAGGTCAACGAGATCCACGCGACGCTGGACGCGCGCGGGGTCGAGGTCTCCGACGACTGCGCCCGGGCGCTGCCCGACGGTCCGCCCGCGCAGACGACCTACACCAACGTCGAGCTGGCCGTCTTCACCACGGACGCGCTCCAGCAGTTCCTCAACGAGGCCGGCCGGCACCGGTTGCTGACGCCGCCCGAGGAGCTCGACCTGTCGCGGCGCATCGAGATGGGCGACCTCGAGGCCAAGGAGAAGCTGACTACGCACAACCTCAAGCTGGTCGTCTCCATCGCGCGCCGCTACCAGGGCCTCAGCGAGCTGTGTCTGCTCGACCTCATCCAGGAGGGCATGCTCGGCCTGATCCGCGCCGTCGAGAAGTTCGACCACCGCAAGGGCTTCCGCTTCTCCACCTACGCGACGCTGTGGATCCGCCAGGCCATCCAGCGCGGCATCGCCGACAAGGGCCGCACCATCCGCCTGCCCGTCCACGTCGCCCAGCGCGAGCGCAAGATCGCCACCACGGAGCGCCAGCTGTCGGTCAGCCTCGGCCGCGAGCCGACGCCGGAGGAGATCGCCGTCGCCGCCGAGCTGCCGCTGGAGCAGGTCGTGGAGATGCTCGACGTCTCCCGCACGGTCACCTCGCTGGACAAGCCGGTCGGCGACGGGGAGGACACCTCGCTCGGCCAGCTCATGGGCTCCGACGAGGCCAGCACGGAGGAGACCGTCGAGGTGTCCCTCTCGCGCCAGGCCATCCGCGCCGCCGTCGAGGAGCTGCCCGACCGCGAGCGCATGATCATCAAGCTGCGCTTCGGCCTGGACTCCGAGGAGCGCGACCCGCTCCCGCTCGCCCAGCTCCAGCGCGAGCTCGGCATGGGCCGCGAGGAGCTGCGCGCGATCGAGCGCCGCGCCCTCCAGCACCTAAGCCTCCGCCGGGAACTCGCCGCCCTTTCCGAGGCGGCTTAGACGTTCGCTGGCGCCGGCTGGCGCCGCGCGGTGCGACCGAAGCGTGCGCCAGCACGTGACTGGTCGCGCCGGGTGGCGTCAGGCGGTGTTCAGCGGGCGTCTAGATGGGGAGGGGGTTGGGGTCGGGTGGACCGGGGGGACCCGGAGACGGTCCGGGCGTCGGCGGGACCGGATCCGGGCCGGGATCCGGGAGCGGTGCGGGGTCGGGGCCGGGGATCGACATCAGGCGAAGTCCTTCTGCTTGGCGGCGCGCTTGCCGACCGCGCCGGACCCGCCCAGCGCGATGCCGCCGATGGTCGGCGCGAGGGCGAGGCCGATGAGGAACAGGCCGGCCACGGTGCTGGCGCCGGTGATCAGCAGGATGGCGCCGATGACGGCGAGGACGGCCGCGACGCCGAACAGCTTGGCGCCGTTGGCGGCCAGCTTCCCGGAGGTCTTGGCGAGCTGCTGGTCGGTGTCGGGTTGGACGGACATACCAAGTGGGCTTCCCGAGGCGCAGCCTGGGTAGTCTCGACCTATGGCTTCTTCTAACCACCTGCGCGAGATCGAGGCCGAGGGACAGGCCGTCTGGCTCGACAACATCTCCCGAGAGCTCATCGACGAGGGCGACCTCGAGCGGCTCATCAAGGACGACGGCATCAGCGGCGTCACGTCCAACCCGAGCATCTTCGAGAAGGCGTTCGGGGACTCCGACCGCTACGACGAGGCGATCCACGACCTCGCCGAGTCCGGCCACGACGCCCGCGGCATCTTCTTCGAGCTCGGCTTCAAGGACATCCGCGACGGCTGCGACCTGCTGCGCGACACCTTCGAGCAGACGAAGGGCAAGGACGGCTACGTCTCCTTCGAGCTGCCCCCCGAACTCTCCGACGACGCCGACGGCTCAGTCGAGCAGGCCAAGGTCATCAAGGAGAAGATCGACCGCCCCAACGTCCTCATCAAGGTGCCCGGCACCGAGGCGGGCGTCAAGGCCTTCGAGGAGCTCACCGCGGCGGGCGTCAACGTCAACGTCACCCTCCTGTTCGACGTCAAGCGCTACGAGGAGGTCGCCGAGGCCTACGTCAAGGGCCTCGAGCGCCGGCTCGAGAACGGCGACCCGATCGACCGCGCGTCGTCGGTGGCCAGCTTCTTCGTCTCCCGCGTGGACGGCAAGATCGACGCCAAGCTCGACGAGCTCGGCCGCGAGGACCTCAAGGGCAAGGCCGC
>CAXUES010000002.1:0-459 GCA_964250185.1 uncultured Solirubrobacteraceae bacterium
CTGCGAGGCGTGGACGGGCCGCCGCCCCGGCCGCGACGTGCCCGCCGTGTACGTCGAGCACAACGCGCCCCAGGGCCGGATCGCCGACCTGCGCCACCCCGCGGCCGACCGCGACGACGTGCTGCTCGTCCACGTCACGCACTTCAACGACCTCATGTGGGACGCCGGCACGACCGCCACGCGCGTGGTCGAGCACGGCATCGTCGATCCCGGCGAGCAGTACACCGGCGAGCTCGCCCGCGGCGTCGTGGTGGTCAACGAGGCCCGCCGGCGCGGCCGCGTGACCGGCACCGACCTGCTCGGCCGCTTCGCCACGGCGGCACCGCTGGACCTCTTCGGGATGGACGCCGCCAACGCGGGCCCGCACGTCACCGGGATCGACGACACGCCGCAGGAGCGCCTGCACACGGAGATGGCCCGCCGCCGCGTCTACCTGCATCCGGTCCGCTGGACGTCGCT
>CAXUES010000002.1:469-10292 GCA_964250185.1 uncultured Solirubrobacteraceae bacterium
TGCACCTCGGCATGCCGGTGGTCGCGCTGGGCACCACCGAGGTGATGGACGCCGTCCCCGCCGCCGCCGGAGCGGTCTCCACCGACGTCTCCCGCCTGGTCACCCGCCTCGGCGAGCTCGTGGCCGACCCCGACGCCGCGCGCGAGGCCGGCCGGGCCGCGCGCGCCGCCGCGCTGGGGCGCTACGGCCTGCAGCGCTTCCTCGCCGACTGGGACGACGTCCTGGAGGGCGTCGTCGCCCACGGCCCGCGGGCGGTGGCGGCATGAGGATCGCGATGGTCTCCGAGCACGCGAGCCCGCTCGCCGTCCTGGGCGGCGTCGACGCGGGCGGCCAGAACGTCCACGTGGCCGAGCTCGCGCGGGCGCTGGCCCGTCGCGGCGCCGACGTGCGCGTGCACACCCGCCGCGACGACCCCGACCTGCCCCGCGAGGTCGAGCTCGCCCCGGGCGTGTGGGTCGACCACGTCGACGCCGGGCCCGCGGCGCCCGTCCCCAAGGACGAGCTGCTCGTCCACATGGGCGCCTTCGCCCGCGAGCTGGAGGCCCGCTGGCGCGAGGAGCGCCCCGACGTCGTCCACGCGCACTTCTGGATGAGCGGCCACGCCGCGCTGCAGGCCGCCCGGGCGATCGGCGGGATCCCCGTCGTGCAGACCTTCCACGCGCTCGGCGTCGTCAAGCGCCGCTACCAGGGCGCACGCGACACCTCGCCGCCCGAGCGCCTCGCGCTGGAGCGCGAGCTGGCCACGCAGGCCGACCAGGTCATCGCGACCTGCACGGACGAGGTCTTCGAGCTGCTGCGCATGGACGCCGGGCGCGAGCGGCTCACCGTCGTGCCCTGCGGCGCCGACCTGACGACGTTCGCCCCGACGGCCTCCGCGTCCCCCGAGGCGCTCGCCGCCGTCCCTGCCCGACTGCCCGGCGTGCCGCGCGTGCTCTGCGTCGGGCGCCTGGTGGAGCGCAAGGGCGTCGGCACCGCGATCTCCGCGCTCGCGCAGGTCCCCGGTGCCGAGCTCGTCGTCGCCGGCGGGCCAGCCGCCGCCCAGCTCGACGCCGACCCGGAGGTCGCGCGGCTGCGCGCCCTGGCCGCGGAGGAGGGCGTCGGCGACCGCGTGCGCTTCCTGGGGCGCCTGGGCCGCGAGGCGACCGCCGCGGCGATGCGCTCGGCCGACGTGCTGGTCAGCGTGCCCTGGTACGAGCCCTTCGGCATCGTCCCGGTCGAGGCGATGGCCTGCGGGACGCCCGTGATCGCCAGCGCCGTCGGCGGCATGATCGACACCGTGGTCGACGACCGCACGGGCCTGCACGTGCCGCCGCGCGACCCGGCCCGCCTGGCCGACGCGCTCAACGACCTGCTCGCCGACCCGGTGCGCCTGGAGCGCTTCGGCCGCGAGGGGACCGACCGGGCGCGGCGCCTGTACGACTGGGACCGCATCGGCGCGGCGACCCTGGACGTCTACGCCCGCGTCGCGGGCTCCCGCCGCCTGCGCGAGGCGGGGGAGGGCGCGGCGCCGGTCCGGGCGCTGCCCACCGCGCGCGAGCACCTCGCCGACCTGCGCGTCGCCCTTGAGGCGATGGAGCCGATGGTCGACCGCGTCGAGGCCTGGGGGGAGCGCCTGGCCTGGACGCTCGCCGACGGCGGGCGCCTGCTCACCGTGGGCAACGGCGGTTCGGCGGCCGAGGCGCAGCACCTCTCGGCCGAGCTCGTCGGCCGCTACAAGGCCGAGCGCGGGCCGCTGTCGGCCGTCTGCCTGCACGGGGACACCTCCGCGCTCACCGCGATCGCCAACGACTACGGCTGGGAGGAGGCCTTCGCGCGGCAGGTCCACGCGCACGGCCGCCCCGGCGACGTCCTGGTGGCCATCTCCACCTCGGGCCGCTCGCCCAACGTGCTCGCGGCCGTCGCCGCGGCGCGCGAGGCCGGGCTGCGGACCTGGGGCCTGACGGGGCCGGGGCCCAACCCGCTCGCCGAGCTCTGCGACGACTGCCTGGCCATCGAGGCGCCGAGCACCGCGACCGTGCAGGAGCTCCACCTCCTGGCCATCCACGTCCTCTGCGGCGCCGTGGACGCCGAGCTCGCCGTGCGCGCCCCGAGCGCCGCGCGCCGGGCGGAGGCCGCGGCGCGCACCGCTGCGGCCGCGCGGGCCAAGCGCCGCCGCGTGCGGAGCACGGCGTGAGCGCCCTCGGCCGCGTCGTCGTGGTCGGCGACGCGCTGCTGGACCGCGACGTCGACGGCACCGCCACCCGCCTGGCCCCCGACGCGCCCGTGCCCGTGGTGGACGAGGGCGAGGTCCGCCTGCGCCCGGGCGGCGCCGGCCTGGCCGCCGCGCTCGCCGCGGGCGACGGCCGCGACGTCACGCTCGTCTGCGCCCTGGGCACCGACGCCGCCGCCGACGACCTGCGCGCGGTGCTCACCGCCGCGGGCGTCGCCGTGCTCGACCTCGGCCTGGCCGGGCCGACGCCGGAGAAGGTCCGCATGCACGCCGCGGGCCGCCCCGTGATGCGCCTGGACCGCGGCGGCGCCGGCGATCCCCGCGCGGTCGGCTTCGACGAGGACGGCGCCCGCGGCCTGCGGACGGCGCTGGAGGGCGCCGAGGCGGTGCTGGTCGCCGACTACGGCCGCGGCGTCGCCGCCCATCCGGGCGTCCGTGCGGCGCTCGACGCCGCCGTCGCCGCCGGCACGCCCGTGGTCTGGGACCCGCACCCGCGCGGTCCCGCCCCCGTGGCGGGCGTCGCCCTGGTCACCCCGAACGCCGACGAGGCCTCCCGCGCCGCGGCCGGGGAGGACGACGACGAGGCCCGCGCCCGCGCCCTCGCCGCGACCTGGGGCGCGGAGGCCGTCTGCGTCACCCGCGGCGCCGCCGGGGCGCTCCTGCACGGCGCCCGCACGGGCTCGGTCGCCGTGGCCGCCAACGCCGTGGCGGGCGACCCGTGCGGTGCGGGCGACCGGTTCGCCTCGCGGCTGGCCGGCGCGCTCGCCGACGGCACCGACGCCGAGGCCGGCGTCCGCCTCGCGGTGGCC
The DNA here is from genome assembly GCA_964250185.1 of uncultured Solirubrobacteraceae bacterium. Lineage (GTDB taxonomy): Bacteria > Actinomycetota > Thermoleophilia > Solirubrobacterales > Solirubrobacteraceae > Paraconexibacter. The sequence goes on from CAXUES010000002.1 coordinate 3,488, forward strand.
GCCGCCACCGCGTTCGTCGCCGCGGGCGGCGCGGCGGGCTGGCGCCCGACCGGGCCGGTGCGCGCCGCGCCGCGCCGCTTCGCGCAGCCGCGCGCCTCGGCGGACCCGCAGGCGTCGCTGGACCAGGCCGTCGCGCTCGCCGCCGCGACGCACGCCCGCGGGGGGACGGTGGTCGCCACGGGCGGCTGCTTCGACCTCCTGCACGCGGGCCACGTGCAGACGCTGCAGGCCGCCCGCGCGCTCGGCGACGTGCTCGTCGTGCTGGTCAACACCGACGCGTCGGTCGCCCGCCTCAAGGGCCCCGACCGGCCGCTGAACGCCGCGGAGGACCGCGCCGCGGTCCTGTCGGCGCTGGGCTGCGTCGACGCCGTCGCCACCTTCGCCGAGGACACCCCGACCGCGGCGCTCGCCGCGCTCCGTCCCGACGTCTGGGCCAAGGGCGGCGACTACGCCGGCGTCGCCCTGCCCGAAGCTCCGGCGCTCGAGTCGTGGGGCGGCCGCGCGGTCGTCCTGCCCCACTCGGGCGTCGACGCCCACTCCACCACCCGGCTGATCCAGGAGGCCCGATGCCGCCCACCGAACTGACCGACCGCTCTTCGTCCACCGACACCCCGCTCGACCTCGGCCCCATCGTCATCACGGGCGGGGCCTCCGGCCTCGGCGCCGCGGTCGCGCGCGCCGTCGCCGGCGCGGGCGGCACGCCCCTCGTCCTGGACCTCTCCGAGGACCGCGGCGGCTTCGGCGGCGCGGTGGTCGACCTCGCCGACCCGCGGGCGGCCGAGCAGGCCGTCAGCGACCTGGCGGCCGAGCACGGCGGCCTCGGCGGCATCGTCACCGCGGCGGGCACCGACGCCTGCGGCCGGATCGAGGACGTCCCCGCCGCCCAGTGGGACCGCGTCGTGCAGGTCAACCTCATCGGGACGGCCGCCGTCGTGCGCGCGGCGATCCCGCACCTCGAGGGCGGGCGCATCGTCACCGTCGCCTCGACGCTGGGCTACCGCGCGCTCTCCGACGCCTCGGCCTACTGCGCCTCCAAGTTCGGCGTGGTCGGCATGACCCGCGCGCTGCAGGTGGAGCTCGCCGGGCGCATCGGCGTGACGCTGCTCATCCCGGGCGGCATGCAGACCGCGTTCTTCGACGACCGCGACCCGCGATACAAGCCCGGCCCCGACGCCGCGCTGCAGGACCCCGACGACGTCGCGAGCGCCGTGCTCTTCGCGCTGACCCGCCCGCGCGGGTCCGAGGTCCGTGAGCTCGTCGTCACGGTCCCGACGGAGCCGAGCTGGCCGTAGGCCTCATCCTGCGCGCGCTGGGCCTCGGCGACGCGCTCGCCGCGGTCCCGGCGCTCCGGGCGATCCGGCGCGGGCTGCCCGACCACGAGCTCGTGCTCCTCGGACCGGCCGCGCCGGCGGAGCTGCTCGACCCGGGGCCGGGGAGGCTCGTGGACCGCGTCGTCGACCACCGCGGCCTGGTCCCCGCCGCCCTGCGCGGCGCCGACGTGGCGGTCAACCTCCACGGCTCCGGCCCCGAGTCCCACGCGCTCCTGGCCGCCGCGACCCCGCGGCGGCTGGTCGCCTTCGCGGCGGCGGGCCACCCGGACGGTCCGTCCTGGGACCCCGACGAGCACGAGCGCGACCGCTGGTGCCGGCTGACCGCGAGCGCGGGCTGGCCGGGGGATCCCGCCGACGTCGCCCTGCCCGCGCCGCCGCCGCCGACGCGCGGCGCGGGTGCCACGCTCGTGCACCCCGGCGCCGCGAGCCCGGGCCGGCGCTGGCCGGCCGAGCGCTTCGCCGCGGTCGCGCGGGCCGAGGCCGAGCGGGGACGCGAGGTGCTCGTCACGGGCTCGGCCGCCGAGCGCGACCTCGCCCTGGCCGTCGCGGACGGCGCAGGGCTCGCCGACGACGCGGTGGTGGCGGGTCGCACCGACCTGCCGGCCCTCGCCGCGCTCGTGGCCCACGCCGGCGCGCTCGTGAGCGGCGACACCGGCATCGCGCACCTCGCCTCGGCCTACGGCACGCCCTCGGTGACGCTCTTCGGTCCGACGCCTCCCGCCGCGTGGGGGCCGCCCGCGGACCCGCGCCACGTCGTCCTGTGGCCCGCGCCCGCCGGCTACCGCGGCGATCCCCACGCCACGGCGGTCGACCCCGTCCTCGCGCGCATCGGCGTGGAGGACGTCACACGTGGGCTCCGTGCGCTCGGGCGGCGCCCGTCACGCTGACCCGCGTCGTTTGGCCCGTCGGGATCCGGGACAGCCTTCCAGGACACCATGTCCGACGCCGACCTCATCCCGCAGCTGGAGCGGCTCGACCTCTCCGGGCGGTCGGGCTACCTCAACCGCGGCTCCTGGCGCCTGCAGGCCGTCGCGCGCCACGAGCGCTCCTTCGCGCCGGAGCCGCGGGCGCAGGGGCTCGCCCGCGCCGCGCTGCGGGAGTGGCTGGCCGACCTGCGCCCCGACCGCCTCGACGACGTCGTGCTCCTGGGCAGCGAGCTCATCTCCAACGCGGTGCGCCACGTCGTCGGCGTGGAAGGCCGCACGGTGGACCTCCACGCCGCCCGCGCCCCCGACCGGGTGCGGGTGGAGGTCTGTGACGGCGGGTCGCCGTTCACCCCCGCGCTGCGCGCGCCCGGGGCCGGAGGCGGGTTCGGCCTGCTGCTCGTCGACCGCCTCGCGGTCGCCTGGGGCGTCGCCCCCGACCAGCCCAGCTGCACGTGGTTCGAGGTCGCGCTGGACTAGCCGGGCGCGTCGACGAGCTCGAGCGCGAGGTGGTCGGCCAGGCCGGTCCAGTCGAGCAGCCGGGCGACGGGCCCGCCGCGCCGGCAGCGCACCCCGAGCGCTCCCGCGCCGTCGGCGGCCGCCGCGCGGCGGCAGCGGTTGAGCCCGGCGACCCCCGACGAGTCCACGAAGGAGACCTCGACGAGATCGAGGGAGACGGGGGAGCCGCCGGCCAGCGCGGCCACCACGACGTCGACGAGCCCGTCGATGTTGTCGATGTCGAGCTCCCCCGCCACGCGCACCACCGTCGAGCCGTCCTCGTCGGTGGTGGCGATCTGCAGCCCCGGGGCCCGCACGACCCCGGACCCTAGATCAGAAGCCGCGCCGCGCGCCCAGGCCGCTCAGGACCTCGCGCACCCGGGCCGGGCCGCCGGCGCCCGGGCGCAGCGGCGGCGTGTCGAGCCCGTCGTTGGCGCGCAGGCCCGCGAGGAGGTCCTCCAGCGCCTCGACGCCGTCGCGGCGCGGCGTCCAGCCGAGCTCGTCGCGCATGCGCGAGCAGTCCATGAGCGGCGCCTGCGTGCCCAGGTCGAGCCAGCCAGCCTCGGTGGGCTGCAGCCGCGCGGCGTAGGTCAGCGCGGCGAGCGCGCGGACCGGGGCGGTCGGCGTGGGCACGTAGCGGCTGCCCAGCGCGGCGGCGAAGCCGCGGCCGTCGAGCACCGGCTCGGCGGCGACGTTGTAGGCGCCGCGGGCGTCGGGGGAGAGGATCACGCGCCGCCAGGCGTCGGCGAGGTCGTGGGCGTGGACGGCCTGCAGGCGCAGCGCCGCGGGCAACGGCAGGAAGGGCAGGAGGCTCCCGCGCGCCAGCGAGCCGGGCACGAACGGCCCGAGGAACAGGCGCCGGATCTCCGCGGCCGCCTCGCGCTGCACGACGATGCCCGGCCGCAGCCGCACGATCCGCATCCGCGAGCCGTGGGCGGCCTCCACCCGGTCGAGCTCGCGCTCGGCGGCGGCCTTGTCGCGCGAGTAGAACGACGTGGGGATCCCGGCGGTCGACCAGCCCTCGTCCACGCGCTGCGTGCCGGGGTGCGGGGCGTAGGCGCCGACCGACGAGGCGTGCAGCAGCGCGCCGACGCCCGCGGCGGCGGCCGCCTCGAAGACCCGGCGCGAGCCGCCGACGTTCACCGCCTTGGTCTGCGCGCGGTCCCGGGCGGGCTGGATGAGCCAGGCGAGGTGCACGACGGCATCGGCGCCCGCGAAGAGCTCCTCGAGGGGCGCGTCGAGGACGTCGGCCGCCCGCCAGGTGACCTTGGGCAGCTCGAGCTCCCCCGGACGGCGGGCGAGGCCGAGGATCGACTCGACGCCGGGGTCCCGCCCGAGCTCCCGCAGGACCGCGGTGCCCATGTTGCCCGACGCTCCGGTGACGACGATCTTCATGCCCGGGCGCCTACCCGCGGCGCCGGGACCGACTCAGCGAGGTCGCAGCCAGACGCGCATGAGCGCGAGCAGGGCATCGACGTCGACCGGCTTGGCGATGTAGTCCGACGCGCCGGCCGCCAGCGACTTGTCGCGGTCGCCGCGCATCGCCTTGGCCGTCAGCGAGATGATCGGCAGCGCCTCGAACTCGGGCATGGCGCGGATGGCGCGGGCCGTCTCGTAGCCGTCCATGCCCGGCATCATCACGTCGAGGAGGACCAGGTCGATCGGCTCGGGCCCGCGCAGGCGCTCGATGCCCTGGCGGCCGTCCTCGGCCACCACCACGCGCATCCCGCGCTGCTCGAGCACGCTGGCCAGCGCGAAGACGTTGCGCTCGTCGTCGTCGACCACGAGCACCCGGCGGCCCTGGAAGACCGCGTCGGCCGAGCGGGCGCCGTCCACGACGCTGCGCACGCGGGCGGGCAGCCGCGCCTGCTCGCGGTGCAGGCGCAGCGCGGCCTCGTCCACGAGGCGCTCGGCCGTGTGCACCAGCGTGAGGTTCAGCGTGCCGGCCAGCGCGTCGATGGCGGCGCGGTCGCCGCCGCCCAGGCGTCCGGGGGCGTAGGCGATCCAGGCGCGGTCGGCCAGCTCGTGGGAGAGCTCGGCGGCCTCGAGCACCGCGACCCCGGCCGCCGGGTCCGTGCCGAGGCAGACGACCACGCAGGCGGCGCCGGCCAGCGCCGTGGTGCCGGCCGCGGCGGCCTCCGTCGGGGCGACGTCCACCACGTCGACGTCGTCGCCCTCGCCGAGCAGGGCGCGCGTGGCCGGGTCCAGGCCGGTCCCGACGACGGCCAGGCGCCGGGCGCCGGCCTGGCGCAGGCGGTCCGCCGCGGCCAGCGCGACCTCGACCGCAGCGGCCGGCCCGAGCTCGCCGAGGTGGCCGGCGGCGCCGCCGCGCAGCGCGGCGAAGCGGTCCTGGGCGCCCGAGGCGACGTAGACCGGGATGTGGCGGGTGCCCGGGTGCTGCTTGAGCTGGGCGAGGACCGGGCCGCCGCCGAGCAGCACGACCGCCTCGGGGCCGTGCTCGCGGGCGAGGGCGAGCGCCGTCGGGGCCCGCCGGGCGCCGAGCGCCAGGCGCCCGCCCGCCCGGATCGCGTCGAGCGCCTCGGAGGCCGAGGCGCAGTCGTCGGAGACCACGAGCACCGACGCGTCCCCGGGGGCGACGAGGTCGCGGTCGTCGCGCAGGCCGTCGTCGGGCAGCGCCTCCGAGTCCGCATCGGGCTCCGGCTCCATGTCCGCCGGCGGCCCCGCGTCCAGCGCGGCGGGGAGGGCCGGCGCGGGGTGCAGGGGCAGGCGCAGCGTGAAGGTCGACCCGCGCCGCCGAGCAGGCGCGAGATCTCCCGGGAGATCGACAGGCCCAGGCCCGTCCCGCCGAACTGCCGGGAGGTCGTGCCGTCGGCCTGCTGGAAGGCCTCGAAGACGAGCGCGAGCTGCTCCTCGGAGATGCCCACGCCCGTGTCGCGCACGACGAAGGAGAGCTCGCCCCCCACGGGCAGGACCTCCATCGACACGCTCCCGGCCGGGGTGAACTTGCAGGCGTTGGAGAGCAGGTTGCGCAGCACCTGGCCCAGGCGTTGGTCGTCGGTGACGACCACCTCGGGCAGCGCGTCGTCCAGGACGACGGCGAAGGCGAGGCCGTGCTCGGCGGCGATCGGGCGGAACTGGCGCTCGAGGTCGGCGCACAGAGCCACGAGGCTCACGGGCGCGAGCGTGACCTCCATCTTCCCGGCTTCGACCTTGGAGAGGTCGAGGATGTCGTTGATGAGGCGCAGCAGGTCGTTGCCCGCGGAGTGGATGGTCGAGGCGAACTCGACCTGCTGGGCGGTGAGCGTCGCCCCGGGGTCGTCGGCCAGCAGCCGGGAGAGGATGAGCAGCGAGTTCAGCGGCGTGCGCAGCTCGTGGCTCATGTTGGCCAGGAACTCCGACTTGTAGCCCGAGGAGCGCTCGAGCTGGGTGGCCTGCTTGGTCAGCTCGCTCGTGAGCGCCTGGGACTGCACGAGCAGCTCCTCGGTGCGCATGTTCGCCCGGATGGTGTTGATGGCCACCCCGAGCGTCTCGGCGACCTGGTCGAGGAACGCCCGCTCGACCTCGGCGAAGGGACGCAGCGCGGCGAGCTCGAGGACGCCGAGGACCTGCCCCTCGAAGAGCACGGGCAGGACCAGCAGCGTGGCCGGCGTCGCCGCGCCGAGCCCCGACGCCATCTGGACGTAGCCCGGCGGGAGGTCGTCGACGACGATCGCGCGCCCCTCCAACGCCGCCTGGCCGACGAGCCCCTCGCCGACCCGGAAGCGGTCCGGCCGCGCGGGGACGGCCTCGGGATCGGGCACGTAGGCGTAGCCCGCGCGGAAGCGCAGCGTCGGCGCCGAGCGGCCGTCGCCGCCCTCGGCGAGGAAGAACGCGCCGTGGCGGGCCGAGACGACCGGGGTGAGCTCGCGCATGATGAGCCGCGAGACCTCGGCGAGGTCGCGCTGGCCCTGCAGCAGGCCGGTGATCCGCGCGAGGTTCGTCTTGAGCCAGTCCTGCTCGGCGTTGACGCGCGTGGTCTCGCGCAGCTGGCCGACCATGTGGTTCAGCGTCCCGGCGAGCTCGGCGACCTCGCCCTCGGCGGCCACGTCGATC
>CAXUES010000002.1:10302-28720 GCA_964250185.1 uncultured Solirubrobacteraceae bacterium
GTGGAGACCTCGGCGATCGCCCGGACCTGGGTCGTGAGGTTCGCCGCGAGCTGGTTGACGTTCTCGGTGAGCGCCTTCCACGTGCCCGCGACGCCGGGCACCGCGGCCTGGCCGCCCAGGCGGCCCTCCGTGCCGACCTCGCGGGCCACGCGGGTGACCTCGTCGGCGAAGGCGCGCAGCTGCTCGACCATCGTGTTGACGGTCTCCTTGAGCTCGGCGACCTCGCCCTGCGCGTCCACGGTGATCATCCGCGACAGGTCGCCCTGGGCCACCGCGGTGGTCACCAGCGCGATGCCGCGCACCTGCGTGGTCAGGTTGGCCGCCATGACGTTGACCTTGTCGGTGAGGTCCTTCCAGGTGCCCGCGACGCCGGGCACCTGCGCCTGGCCGCCCAGGCGGCCCTCCGTGCCGACCTCGCGGGCCACGCGGGTGACCTCGTCGGCGAAGGAGCCCAGGCGGGCGACCATCTCGTTGACCACCAGGCCGATCCGCGCGAACTCGCCGCGCAGCGGCTGCCCGTCGATGGTGGTGGCCATGGTCTGCGACAGGTCGCCCTCGGCGACCGCGCCGATGACGCGGGCGACCTCGCTCGTCGGCCGGACGAGGTCGTCCACCAGGCGGTTGATCGCCGTGAGCATCTCGCCCCAGGCGCCGGGCTCCTCGCGGCCGCGCAGGCGGTGGTCCAGCCGCCCCTCGGCGCCGATGACCTGCCCGAGCGAGGCGATCTCCTCGGTGCTGGCCCGCAGGCGCGAGGCGAGGTGGTCGTAGGCGGTGAAGGCGTCGCCGAGCGGGCCCTCGGGAGCCTCGTCCAGCCGGACGGAGAAGTCCCCGCGCGCCGCGGCGCGCAGCGCCTCGGCCAGCCGCGCGATCGCCGCGTCGTCCGTGAGCGTGCCCGTGTCCGTCGTCCTGCCGGCGATGTCCGTCATCGGTCCCCCGTCGCGTGCCGGCCTCCGAGGGTAGGTGCTCCGCCCGGCGCGCGGCGCCGGTGGCCGCGGGGGCTAGACCAGGCGCAGCGGGCTGCGCCGGCGGGCGAGCGCCCGCTCGACGCGGCCGCCGGGAGCCGCCTCGACGGCGACCAGGTGACCCTCGGCGCGCAGCCGGTCCACGAGCGACGCGGCCTCGTCGGGGTCGGCGGTGAGGCCGTGGAGGTCCAGCTCGACGGGCAGGCCGGGCGGCGCGGACGCGACCGCGCGCAGCACCGCCTCGTAGTCCGGCGTCGCCGGGACGCCCCAGAGCAGGACGCGCGTCAGCTCCGCGTCGGACTCGACGAGGGCGCCTCCCGGGATGTCGCCGAGCTCGACCACGTCGTCGAGGCTCCTGGTCCGGGCGCTCGTTCGCCATCCTCCGATCGGGTGGTCCGGTCCCCGGAGCCGCCTCCTTCGGCGGCTGAGGCGACGAGCACCGTGACGTCGTCGGTCGGCGAGGCCCCGGCGAGCGCCCGCAGCGCGGCGAGGGCCGCACCCGGCCCGTCCGCCGTGCGCAGCGCCGCCTCCACCGGCTCGTTGCCCAGGCGCCCGCCGCCGGGCGCCGGGGCCTCGAGCAGGCCGTCGGAGCAGAGCACGAGCACCCAGCCCTCCGGCAGGTCGGCCGATCCCTCCGACGCGACGGGGTCCCCGAGCTCGCCGAAGCCGAGCGCGGGGCGGCGGGCGCCCTCCAGCGCCCGCACCGCGCCGGAGCCGTCGCGCAGGAGCGCCGCCGGATGGCCGGCCAGGGCCCAGCGCAGGCGGCCGGCGGCCGGGTCGACCTCCACCGCGACGGCGGTGGCGTAGAGGTCCTCGTCGGGGCGCTCGGCGACCACGAGCGCGTCGAGCGCGTCCAGGCGTGCCACCGTGTCCCCGGTGGTGGCCAGCGTCCGCCAGCCCGCGCGCAGGCGGGTGGCCAGCGCGGCGGCGCGCGGGCCGTGGCCGCTGACGTCGCCGACCACGAGCGCGAGCGTGCCGTCGGGCCGCTGCACGGCGTCCACGAAGTCGCCGCCGACGAGCAGGCCACGCTGGGCGGGGACCGACGTGGCCAGCACGCCCGGCGGCAGCCGGCCCGGGAGCAGGTCCTCCTGGAAGCGGTCGGCCAGGCCGACGCGCTCCGACAGCCGCCCGACGTGGCCGAGGACGAGCGGGACGACCACCACGAGCGCCAGCGCGACCAGGATCGCGCCGAGCAGGAGCGCCGTGCGCAGGGAGCGCGCCCCGGCCAGCGCCCGGTGCGATGGCACCTCGACGAGCACGACCCAGGACGTCCCGGCCACCCGGGCGGCGGCGGAGATCCGGTCCGCGGCGCCCTCGCCGCGGCGGACGGGTGCCGTGGCGCCCTCCCGCGCCGCCCGCACCAGGGGGTCGTCGGGGAGCTGCGTGAGCCGCGTGCGGGGGCCCCAGCCCGTCCGCGCGACGATCGTGCCCGACCCGTCGACGACGGTGAGCGTCGCGCCGGCGATCCGCGAGCGGTCGGCCACGGCCTGCGTGCGCGTGGACTGGGTGAGGGCGAGGACGGCGCGGGGCCGTCCCGCGGCGGTGCGCAGCGCGATGGATGCCGCGGTCACCTGGCGACCCGTGGTCAGGCCCACGTAGGCGTCGCTGGTCACGCTGCGCCCGACGGGGGCCGCGCGCGCCCCCTCGAACCACGGCCGACCCGTGACGACGGTCCGCCGGCGGGCGGAGTCGGGCGGGGAGGAGGCCACGACGCGGCCGCGGGCGTCGGCGAGCAGCACGGACTGCACCCCGCGGGTCTCGGCGCGCAGCGCGTCGAGCCGGGCGGTGATCCCCAGCTCACGCGCCGCCGCGCGCGAGGCGTCCGCCCCGGGCTCGTCGGGCAGCGGCGGCAGGCCGGCCCCGGCCAGCGCCACGACCTCCTGGAAGCGCAGCGCCTGCTCGGAGACCACCCGCGCGCCGAGCGTGGCGGCGTCGGAGACGCGCCCCCGGGCCTGCGAGCCGACCGCGTCGGTGCCCTGGCGCACGACGTAGGTCGTGAAGGTCAGCAGGGCCAGGAGCGCCACCACGACCACGGCGGCGGTGGTGCGGTGGAGCGGGTGACGGGCCTCGGGCCGGCGGCGGCGGGCCACGCCGCTGAAGGCTAGGCCGGATCGGGCGCGGCGTCCACCACCTCGAGCAGGGGCTCGTCGCGGGCCTCCAGGACGTCGAGGGCCAGCGCCTTGTAGCCGTGCTCGTCGAAGGCGACGAGGACCTGGCCGTCCTCGCCGGGCTGCACGACGCCCTCCCCCCAGCGCGGGTGGCGCACGCGCACGCCGACCGACAGGCCGAGCGCGTCGCCGCCCGAGCCCGCCCGGGTGCCCGCGGCGGCCTCGGCGTCGGCGGCCTCCGGGGTGACGCCGGCGTCCTCGCAGACGTCGCAGCGCCCGCAGTGGGGCGGCGGCTCCTCGCCGAAGTAGCCCCGGACGAACGCGCGCCGGCAGGTGCGCGACTCGGCGAGCGCGCGCATCATCTCCACGCGCGAGCGGGCCGCCTCGCGCCGGCGGGCCTCCTCGGCCAGCGCCTCGGCGATGACCTCGTCCACGGGCGTGTCGGCGGGCGGCCAGGCGCCGACCTCGGCCAGGCGCTGGATGGCCGCGGTGGCGCGGCGGTCGGAGAGCCCCGCGCGCCGGGCCACCGCCGTGTGGTCGCCGAGCAGCTCGCCGGCGCGCACGGCCTGGATGACCGCGACGAGGTCGTCGCGCCGCACCCCCGCGCCGGAGAAGAAGCGGCGCAGGCCGACGTCGGCGGGGCGGTAGAAGAGCGTGGCGGCGGCCGGCGCGCGGTCGCGGCCCGCCCGGCCGACCTCCTGCCAGTAGGAGTCGATCGAGTCGGGGATCGAGGCGTGCACGACGAAGCGCACGTCGGCCTTGTCGATGCCCATGCCGAAGGCGGTGGTCGCCACGATGACCGGGCGGCGCCCCTCCAGGAAGTCCTCCTCCGCGGCCCGCCGCGCCCGGGTGGGCAGCCCCGCGTGGTAGTGGGCGGCGTCCACGCCCGCCTTGCGCAGGGCCTCCGCGAGCTCCTCGGCCGCGCGGCGGGTCGCCACGTAGACGATGCCCGCGCCCTCCTGGGCGGCGACGTGCGCGACGAGCGCGCGGTGCTGGTCGTCGGCCTCGTGGTGCACCTGCACCGCCAGGTGGATCTCCGGGCGGTCGATCTCGGCCAGCACGAGCTCGCAGTCGCGCAGCCCGAGCCGCGCCACGATCTCCTCGCGCACCAAGGGCGAGGCCGTGGCGGTGAGCGCGAGGGCGGGCGGGTGGCCCAGCGCGTCGAGCACGGCGCCGAGCTCGAGGTAGTCCGGGCGGAAGTCGTGGCCCCAGGAGGAGACGCAGTGCGCCTCGTCGACCACGAGCAGGCCGGGGGAGGCCTCGGCCACCATGGCCAGGCGCTCGGGATCCACGAGCTGCTCCGGGGCGAGCAGCAGGAACTGCAGGCTGCCGTCGGCCAGGCCCGCCTCGGCCGCCTCGCGCTCGGCGGCCGGGAGCCCGGCGTGGAGGACCGCGCCGGAGAGGCCGAGCTGGCGCAGGCCGTCGAGCTGGTCCTCCTGCAGGGCCACGAGCGGCGAGACGACCACGGCGGGCCCCGCGTCGCGCAGCAGCGCGCCCAGGACGTAGATCGCCGTCTTGCCCGAGCCCGTGGGCAGCACGGCCAGCGTGTCCTGCTCGTCGAGCAGCGCCTGCACCGCCTCGGCCTGGCCCGGGCGCAGCTCCTCGTAGCCGAGGAGGTCGCGGGCGGCGCGGGCGATGCGGGGGTCGAGCGTCTCGGGCACGACGGCGCCGCTACCCGCGGCGTCGGGCGGTCCATGCCGCCGCGGGACGGCCTGGCACATGAGGCGCCCCGCGTTCGGGAACCCCCGCCTCCGGAGAGGATGCAGGGGAGGTGATGGCGATCGAGACGACCCCCGTGCTCCCGCGCGTCCTGCAGGAGCCGGCGGACGCGCTCGACGCCGCGGGGGTCGGCTTCAGCGTCGGGGACGCCGACCGGGAGGGCTTCCCGCTCGTCTACATCAACGACGCCTTCGAGCAGATCACGGGCTTCTCGCGCGCCGAGGCGCTCGGCCGGCCCTGCTCCTTCCTCCAGGACGGCGATGCCGACGAGCACGCCGTGCAGGCCATCCGCGAGACGCTCGCCGCCGGCGTGCCGGGCCAGCACGTGCTGCGCAACCGCCGCCGGGACGGGTCGCACTTCTGGAACGAGCTGCGCCTGCTCGCGCCGCGGACCCTGGAGGGCCGCACCTACGTCGCCGCGATCCAGGCCGACGTGACCGCCTCGCAGGAGGAGCTGGGTGCGCTGCGCTCGGAGCGCGACCGCGTCGCGTCGGCCCTGGTCGCCGCGGCGGGCGAGCTCGAGCGCCGCGACGAGGAGCTCGCCCAGCTGCGCGCGCTCCAGGCCGCGCTGACGCCGCCCGCCGCGCTCGACGTCGCCTTCCTCGACGTGGCCACCGTCTTCGAGCCCGCCGAAGCCGGCGTGGCCGGCGACTTCTTCCTGGTGGCCGACGGACCGGGCGGCTCGGCGCTCGTGGCGGTGGGGGACGTGGTCGGCCACGGCCTGCACGCGGCGACCCGCGCCTCCTTCGTCCGTGCGTCGCTGGCCACGTTCGCCGGCTTCACCGACCGGCCCGACCGGCTGCTGGAGCTCGCGAACCAGTCGCTCATCGAGCGCGGGGGCATCGGGACCGAGTTCGTCACGGCGATCTGCGCGTCCTTCCACCCCGACGGCGAGGTCGTCGTGGCCAGCGCGGGCCATCCGAGCCCGCTGCGCCTCGACGGCAGCGGCCCGGCCGTCGACGTCCCACCCGGGCTGCCGCTCGGGCTCGACCTCGATCTCGGGGCGCAGGCGCGCAGCGTCCGCATCGAGCCGGGGGAGGGGCTGCTGCTCTACACCGACGGGCTGCCCGAGGCCCGGCGCGTGGGGCGGGGCGTCCCCCGCCTGGGCGACGACGCGGTGGCCGAGGAGCTGCGCGGGGCCCCCGGCGCCGGGGTGGGCGAGCTCGTGGGGCGCCTCAGCGCGCGGGTGCAGGCCTTCGCGGGCGAGCAGCGCGCGGACGACCTCTGCCTCGTCGCGGTGCGCCGCAGCGGCTAGGAGCCCTGGGGCGCCACCTCCGCGTGCTCCTCCTCCTCGGGGTGCAGGCCGCGGTCGGCGAGCTGGTCGCGCAGGCGCAGCACGGCGAGGTCCTTGGCCTTGGCCTCGAGCATCACGTCGACCTCGCGGTCCGCGGCGATCCGCCGGACGAAGTCCTCGAAGGCGATCGGGTCGATGAGGTCGGCGTGGGCGCGCAGCTGGGGCATGGCCAGCCAGCGCTCCACGCGGCGGCCGACCTTCTTCTTGCGCTCCTCGACGTCCAGGCGCGGCGAGGAGTAGTGGATCTTCGGGCGCACGCCGGCGGGCCAGGTCGCCATGGCCAGGCCGAGCGCCTCGCGGTCGTCGATGCCCTCCGGGTCGTGGCAGTGGTGGTGCAGGATGTCCCAGACCACCGGGCGGCCGATGCGCTCGGCCAGGGGCAGCACGTCGCGCAGGGCGTAGGTGCGGTCGTCGTTCTCGATGACGATGCGGCCCTGGGCGGCCTCGGAGAGCTGGTCGAAGCCGGCCACGAAGCGCTCGATGCCCGGTCCGACGCCGTCGGGGGCGCCGCCGACGTGGAGCACCACGACCGCCTCGGGCCCGAGGCCCATGGCGTCCATGAGCTCCGCCTGCAGCTCGAGGTCGCGCCGGGCGCCCTCCACGACGTCGGGGCGCTCGGAGTTGAGGACGCTGTACTGGCCGGGGTGGGTCGACAGGCGCACCCCCGCCGCGTTGGCCTTGGCGCCGAAGGCGGCGAGCTCGTCTCGGGCCTCGGCCACCTGGTCGTGGAACTCCGGGTGGTCGGGGTGGGTGGCGTAGGGGGCCAGGCCCGCCGTCATCCGGTACATCGAGATGTCGTTGTCCTGCAGGTAGTCCACGACGACCTCGAGCGCCTCCAGCGAGACGCGCAGGTGCGGGCCCGACTGCCACTTGCGGGTGTCCTGCGCGGGCAGGCCCCCCGCGCCGAGGACCTTGACGGCGAAGCCGAGTCTCATGTGTGACCGCTTCCCGGGCCCCGGCGGTTCCACCCGCTGCGACCGTGGGCACCCATTGGACCATGACTTCCGCTCGTGACAAGGTCCTGCAGTACCTCGAGGAGGCGCACGCCACGGAGGCCGCGCTCTTCTCGATCCTGACGGCGCACATCGCGATGACGCCCCGCGGCGAGTACCGCGACCTGCTCGAGCGCCACCGCACCGAGACGCGCGCCCAGGCCCAGCGCCTGCAGCAGCGCCTGACGGAGCTCGGCGCCTCCAAGTCGCTCGTGGTGCAGGCCTACGGCCTGGCCCAGACCGCCGTCGGCCAGACCGTCTCGCTCGCGCTCGCCCCGCTGAACCTGCTGCGCGGCACCGGCGGCGAGGAGAAGCTCCTCAAGAACGCCAAGGACGAGGCCTCCTCGGAGATGCTCGAGATCGTCACCTACGACGCCATCGAGGCGCTCGCCGAGGCCGTGGGCGACGAGAAGACCGCGGTCCTGGCGCGCGAGCACCGCACCCAGGAGGAGATCTTCCTGCGCCAGCTGCGCGAGGTCATCCCGGACCTCGCGCAGGCCGTCGTCGCCGCCGAGGTCGAGGGCGAGCCGAGCTTCGACGTCACCAAGACCGGCGCCGCCGACGCCGCCCGCGCCGCGGGCGCCGCCGTGAAGGCCAAGGCCGGCAAGGCGCAGGACGGGGCCGAGCAGGCCGCCGCCACCGCGAAGGCCACCGCCGGAGCGACGGCCGACCGGGCGCGCGCCGCCACGTCGGAGGTCAAGGACGCCGCCGAGGACGTCGCGGAGCGCGTCGAGGAGACCGCCGGGCAGGTCAAGGACGAGGTCCAGGACACCGCGGGCGACGTCAAGGACCAGGTCAAGGACACCGCCGAGGACGTGAAGGACGAGGTCAAGGACACCGCCGGGGACGTCAAGGACGAGGTCCAGGACACCGCCGGAGACGTCGCCGGACGCGTCGAGGAGGCCGCCGATGACGTGCGCGGCGAGGCCGACGCCGCCCGCGCCGACATGGCGCAGGTGACCGAGGACGAGGTCCACGCCGTGTCGGGCGACGAGCCGCTGCCGATCGACGACTACGACACGCTGAGCATCAACGCCATCCTCCCCAAGCTCCGCACGCTGTCGGGCTCCGAGCTGGCCCGCATCGACGGCTACGAGCGCGCGGGCAAGGAGCGCAAGCGCATCCTCGACCGCGTCTCCGCACTGCGCGCCAAGCGCGTGGACGAGGAGATCGGCACGCCGGTCCTCTGATGGCGGTCAACCGCGTCCACATCGACGCGCCGCCCGAGCGCGTCTGGGCCGTGCTCGCCGACCCGACCGCCTACGTGCACTGGGTGGTCGGGTCCGTGGACATCCGGGGCGTCGACGACGGCTTCCCGGCCACGGGCACGAGCTTCCGGCACGCCATCGGCGCCGGGCCGATCCGCCTGCCCGACGAGAGCAGCGTGCTGGAGAGCCGCGCGCCGCACCACCTCCGGATGGAGGCCAAGGGGCGGCCGCTCGGCCGGGCCGAGGTCGATCTGCGCCTGTCGCCCGAGGGCGGCGGCACGCGGGTGGAGATCCGCGAGGAGCCGTCCTCGCCGATCGCCCGTCGCACCCACAACCCGCTCGCCGACTTGCTCATCAAGGTCCGCAACGCCGAGTCCATGCGCCGCCTGGCGGCGCTGGCCGAGGGTCGCGCCGAGGTGCCGCCCACCACGCTGCGCCCCGAGGCGCACCGCGCGGGCGACTGACGGAGGACTAGGCGGCCAGGGAGGACAACGCGTCGTCGCGGGTGGCGACGATCGTGAAGATCTGATCGAGCCCGGTGATCTCGAACGTCTTGGACGTGCTGGGCTCGGTGTTGACGATGACCATGCGGCCGTCCAGCGGGCGCAGCCGCTTGACGGCGCCGATGAGCACGCCGAGGGCGGTCGAGTCCAGGAAGCGCGTCTCGGTCAGGTCGACGACGATGTCGGTGGCGCCGCCGTCGATGGCGGCGCCGATGGCCCGCTTGAGCTCGGGCGCCGTGAAGATGTCGACCTCACCGGCCACGGCGACCACGTGGGCGCCTCCGGCGGTGGGATCTTCGGTCAGGGAGAAGTCGAACGTGGTCATGCCTCTGGGGATGGTCGCAGGATGCCCGGCGGCGGGTCAGGTGGGCGTCGCGTCGCCCGGGCTGAGCGACTCGACCCGGATGACGAGGTACTCCCCGCCACCTGAACCCTCGCGGACTCGTACGCTGCTGGCCAGCCGCTCGACCACCGGACCCGTCTGCGGCATCGTCGACCCCTCCAGGACCGACCGCGCACCGCCGGGCGACAGCGGCCCGACGCGGAGCTCCAGCCGGCCGGGCGCCGACTGCACCGCGACGGGCAGGCGCCGGTCCGGCGCGACCGCCGGGGCGTGCGCGGCGACGGCGTCGGCGATGAGGAACGCGTCCTCGAGGCGGTCGACCCCGAGGTCGGCCCGGGCCGCGTGGATGCCGACGACGCGGGCGAGCACCGGGGCGACGAGCGGTCCGCCGGCGACGGTCAGGCGGGTGCGGTCGAGCCGGTCGACCGGCTCCTCGTCCACCGACCTCACGCGGCGTCCTCGCGCGCGGGGGCACGCGCGAACGTCATCCGGACCTCCGTGCCGCCGTCGGCGCCGCTGGAGAGCTCGAGGGACTCGGTGAGCGAGGCGATGAGCGGCAGGCCCACGCCGAGGCCGGGGGAGTCGGCCCGCGGGCTCATCCCGGAGCCGTGGTCGCGCACCACGAAGGCCAGCGCGGCGTCCTGGACGTCCAGCGACACGTCCATGAGGCCGCCGCCCTCCTCGAGGTAGGCGTGGACGACCGCGTTGGCGCAGGCCTCCGAGAGCGCGAGCTTCACGTCGGCGAGCACCTCGGGGTCGAGCTCGAGCGCCTCGCCGACGCCACCGATGACGTGGCGGATCACGGCGACGTTCTCGGCACGGGCGGGGAGGGTGAGCTCGAGGTCGGGGGCGGTGGGCATCCGGTCGGCGTCCGGGTCGGAGGGCTCCAGGACGCCGGGAGAGGTTCCCCGAGCCCCACGAACTGAACCCGGGTCGCGCGTCGGTGGTGCGGATGCGGCCGTCTGTCCGCCCTTGACCACCCGTCGAGAGCGGCTGGGCTGGGGGCGTGCGTCCGGCGTCCACCCCTGACCACCTTGTCCGCGCCGCGTCGATCAAGAGGATGCCCTCCATGACCGCTCTTGAAGCACGCCCCACCGCCGGCCTCATCGACGAGGTCTCGCTGCTCGAGCGCTACCACCGCGACGGCGACATCGAGGCGCGCCGCATGCTCATCGAGAAGATGATGCCCCTCGTGCGGCACATCGCACGCCGCTACGCCAACCGCGGCGAGCCCCTCGACGACCTCGTGCAGGTCGGCGCCGTGGGCCTCATCAAGGCCGTCGACCGCTTCGACCTCGAGCGCGGCGTGAAGCTCTCCACCTTCGCCGCCCCGAACATCGCGGGCGAGATCAAGCGCCACTTCCGCGACCGCGGCTGGTCCATCCGCGTCCCGCGCGACATCCAGGAGCTCAACGCCAAGCTCACGCAGGCCGTCGACCGCCTGACGACCAAGCTGGGCCGCGCGCCGAAGATCGCCGAGCTCGCCGAGGCCGTCAAGGCCACCGAGGAGGACGTCCTCGACGCGCTGCAGGGCGCGCAGAGCTACTCCACGGTCTCCTTCGAGGAACCGATCGGCGAGAACCGCACCGCGCTGGAGCTGCTCGGCGAGGAGGACCCGGAGTTCATGACGGCCGAGCGCCGCGTGCTGCTGTCGGCCGGCATGCGCGTCCTCGCCGACCGCGAGCAGACGATCATGCGCCTGCGCTTCTTCGAGGGCCTCACGCAGCGCGAGATCGCCGAGGAGGTCGGCATCTCCCAGATGCACGTCTCGCGGCTCATCCGCCGCTCGCTGGACGACATGCGCGCGTCGATGGCCGAGCGCGACGAGGTCGCCGAGCCCGCCCCGCGCCGCGCCCTGCGCGCCGCGTAGGCCCCACCCGCGTCTGAGCCGGCGGGGGCCCGGGCACGTCGAGCGACGTGTCGCAGCGCCTCCGCCGATCCGATCCCGCCGCGCCCGGCTTCACCCGCCGCAAGCGCGGCACGGGCTGGCAGTTCCTCGACGTCGACGGCGGGACCATCACCGACCAGGAGGTGGTCGACCGCTGCAAGGCGCTCGTCATCCCGCCCGCCTGGACCGACGTCTGGATCTGCCCCGACGAGCGCGGGCACGTCCAGGCCACGGGCACCGACGTCGCCGGCCGGCGCCAGTACCGCTACCACGCGGACTGGTCGATCGAGCGCTCCCGGGCGAAGTTCGACGACATGCTCGCCTTCGCCCGCGCGCTGCCCGTGCTGCGCGAGCGCGTCGAGGAGGACCTCGCCCGCAAGCAGCCCGACGCGCAGAAGGTCCTCGCCGCGACCGTCCGCCTGCTGGACCGGGGCTTCTTCCGGATCGGCTCGGAGGACTACGCCGAGAAGAACCAGACCTACGGCCTGGCGACGATGCGCCGCGACCACGTGCGCGTGTCGGGCCAGGCGGTCATGTTCGACTTCGCCGGCAAGCACGGGGTGCAGCAGGTCGGCCACGTCGTCGACCCGGAGACCGCCAAGGTCGTCTCGACGCTCAAGCGCCGGCGGGGCGGGGGCGAGGAGCTGCTGGCCTACAAGCAGGGCGGCACCTGGCACGACGTGCGCTCGACGCACATCAACGTGTACCTCAAGGAGCGCATGGGCCGCGACGTGTCGGCCAAGGACTTCCGCACGTGGGGCGCGACGGTCATCGCCAGCGTCGGCCTGGCGGTCTCCGGGCCGGCGCTGCGCTCCAAGACCGCCCGCCAGCGCGCGGAGAAGCGCGCCGTCGACGAGGTCGCGCGCTACCTGGGCAACACGCCGACGGTCGCGCGCTCCTCCTACATCGACCCGCGCATCTTCGAGCGCTACGCCGACGGGCTGACGATCGCGGGCGCCTTCGCCATCGACGAGGCCCCGGTCTACGGCGACCCGGAGACCCAGGGGCCGCTGGAGGCCGCCGTCATCGAGCTCATCGACAACGGCGTGGGGGAGCCCGCCTTCGGCGCCGAGCTCGTCGACGCCGCCTAGCGCTCCGCGCCCGTGGTGACGCAGCCGCCGGCGCGCATCGCGAAGCGGTCCAGCGTGTCGAGGTCGTCCTTGGACCACTCGCGGGCGTCCGGGGCGCAGGCGCACACGGCGCCCAGCACGTGGCCGCCGGCGTCGGTGATGGGCGAGCCCGCGTAGGCGAGCAGGCCACCCGCGGCGGCGGCGCTGCCCGCGACCGTCGGATCGCAGGCGGCGTCGAAGACGACGAAGGGGCGGCCCGTCTCCACGACGTGCTGGCAGTAGGCCCGCGGCAGGGCGCGGCCGTCGTCGGGGTCGTCGCCGGGCTTGCCGGCGTAGCGCAGCTCGTCCTCCCCGACCAGCGTGATGTACACGCTCGTGCCGCCCATGGCCTCGGCCGCCTCGGCGGCCAGCGCGTTGAGCTCGGGGGTGGGCCCCTGCGCCCACGGCGCGCTGGCGTGCACGGCGGCCAGCCGGGCCTCGGAGGCCAGGCGCTGGCCGCGGCTCAGCGCCTTGTCGGCGTAGAGCGCCCGGTCGGCGGCCCGGCAGAGCTGCTCGGGCGCCTCGTCCTGCCAGCCCACCAGGCCGATCGCGGCGCCACCGCCGTGCGGCGTGACCGCGCGCAGCCGCGCGACGAGCGAGCGTGCCGAGGGCAGCTCGCACCCGGGCAGCACCACCGCGAACTCGTCGCCGCCGAGCCGGGCGAGGATGTCGCCGCCGCGCAGCACGCCGGCCCAGGCCTCGGCGCAGGCGACCAGCACCGCGTCGCCGGCGTGGTGGCCGTGCTGGTCGTTGAGCGCCTTGAAGGCGTTGAGGTCGAGCATGGCGAGGGCCAGCGGCTCGCCGGAGCGCCGGGCGCGGGCGATGGCCCGGTCGAGCTCGGCGTCGAAGGCGCGCCGGTTGGCCACGCCGGTGAGGACGTCGGTGAGCGCGGCGGCCTGCAGCTGGCGCACCGCGGCGATGCGCTGCAGGGCCATCGCCGTCTCCTGCGCGGCGACCCCCACGAGCTGCTGCTCGCGCTCGTCCAGGCGGACGCCGCCGGACGTCCAGCCGACGGTGATGACCGCCACCACGCTGCCGCGCTGGACGACGGGGTGGAACAGCAGCGAGCGGGCGCCGGTCTGCTCCACGAGCGCCCGCGTGATCCGCTCGTCGCGCACGGCGTCCTCGATGAACAGCGGCTCGGCGCTGCGCACGACGGCCAGCACGCCGCTCGGGGCGTCCGCCGGGAGCCGGTGCCCGATCGGGATCTCGTCCGTCGCGGTGGTGTACCACCAGTCGCCCGTGCCGTCGGCGACCGGCTCGCTGAGGCCGGCGAACGCGCCGCCGAGGAGCAGGCGGACGCGGTCGGCGACGGACTGGCGGGCGTCGTCGCTGGCGGCGATGTCGCGCGCGAGCTCGGCGAGCTGCCCGAGGTCCTCGCGCTCCTGCGCGCGGCGGGCCTCCTGCTCCCGCGCCTCGGTGACGTCCTCCCCCGAGATGAGCAGGCTCTCCACGGCGCCGCGCGCGTCGAAGCGGGGGGCGACGTGCCAGGAGAGGGTGCGGCTCGTGCCGTCCGGGCGCACGACCTCGCGCGTGCTGCGGTGCCCGCGCGGGTCGAGGCGGCCGTCGAGCATCTGCGCGAAGGCGCGGTGGGACGCCTCCCGGTCGGCTTCGGCGAAGATCGCCTCCTGCAGCGTCTGGCCGAGCAGCTCGGGCTCCGACCGCCCCAGGACGGCGCACGCCGCCGGGTTGGCGAGGCGGATGCGCGACCCGCGGTCGATGACCAGCACGGTCGAGCCCATGAGGTCGACGGCCTCCTCGGCGCGACGCACGCGCAGGCGGTCGTCGGCGCCGAGCAGGGCCACCGCGCGACCGGCCAGGACGATCGCCAGGCAGGCCAGGGCGACGGCGGCGATCGTGAGCCACTCGGGCGTCGGCGCGAGCTCCAGCACCAGGGTGGCGCCTGTGCCGAGCCCGGCCGCGACGATCGTCGCGACGAGGCGGCGCCGGCGCCGGCGCCTGAGGGGCTCGTCGCCGAACAGGCGGCGCTGCGGATCTGTCACCACCCGGGCATCGGCTCGAGACGGTCGCGAGTTGAGCGCCGGGACGCGACGCGGCGTGACGGCGCGCGGCGGACGGGTAGCCCCTCAGCATGTCCGACGACCCCAGCACCCCCACCCGCGACCAGCACGACAACTCCGAGTTCTCCCCGGACGTGTCGATCGGCGAGGGCTACCCCGAGGAGGAGCCCAAGGGCTCCAACCCCGACGGGGAGTCCGACAACCCCACCTCCCAGCCCCAGCGCCGGGAGGGCTCGGGCGCGGAGGACGGCGGCAACCGCTAGCCCGCGGGGCCGGCTAGCGGCCGCCGAGCGCCTCGTCGGTCGGCCAGCGCGACTCGTCCGTGGCCTGCACGACCCACCAGGCCATGACGAACTGCAGCGGCAGCCGGGCCCAGAGCCCGGCGCGCGGCACCTTCGGGTAGAGGTCCGGGCGCTGGAGCATCCAGACGTGGACCGGGAACACGGCGGCGAGCAGCGCGATGAGCCAGGGCCGGGCGATCGCCCGCGTCGGCGGGTAGATCGCCAGGGCGCCACCCGCGATCTCCGCAGCGCCCGAGGCCAGCACGAGCGCGCGGTGCCACGGCAGGTAGCCCGGCATGATCGCCTGGTAGACCCGGGGACGCACGAAGTGGTTGATCCCGGCGAGCACCATGCCGGGTCCGGTGAAGAAGCGGGCGAGGAGACGCATCGCGGGCGGACCCTACCGGCGGGGGTGCCCGCGCCGCCTCAGGCCACGCGGCCCGTGGTCGGCGTCCCGTCGGGCTCCCAGAGCGAGAGCCGCCCGGCGCCGTCGGGGTACTCGCCCATCGCGGCCTTGTAGGACCCGTCGGCGCCCATGAGCTCCACGGTGGCCGGCCCCTCGGCCCGCTGGCCCACGCGCCCGCGCAGCGTCCCGGCCTCGTCGAGCAGCTCGGCGCCCGTGCCCCCGTCGGGCCAGGTGCCGAAGCCCGCGCGGTAGCGGCCCTCGGCGTCCCAGACCTCCACGGAGGCCTCGCGGTCGCCCTCGGGCCCGAGGGCGAGCAGGGCGCGCAGGCGGCCCGCCGGGTCGAAGATGCGCACGCCGGTCGGCGCCTCGGCGGCCACGCTGACGCGGTGCTCGCGGTCGGCGTCGAAGAGGTCCAGCGCGGCGGCGCCGTCCGCGTCGGCGCCCGCCACCAGGCGCGGCGACCCGGCCGCGTCGGCCAGGCGCAGCGCGGTCGCGCCGCTGGGCTCCACGACGAGCGTGGCGCGGATGCGGCCGTCGGCGTCGGCGAGGTCGAGGGCGAGGGCGCCGTCGGGCGCCAGGCCCAGGCGGGCGCGCACGCTCCCGTCGGCGTCGCAGACCTCGAAGGCGTCGGAGCGCAGGGGCATGACCGTCGGTACGGCCCGTCGGGCAGGATGGACGCGCACCATGCTCACCGTCCGCCACGCGGACGTCGTCCTGCGCCTCCCGGCTCCCGGCGACGTCGACGCGCTCCTGCACCTCGCCGCCGACCCGGAGGTGACCCGCTGGTTCTCCTGGGGCCCGTACACGCGCCGGGCCGAGCCCGCCGCCTACGTCGAGCGGGCGGCGCGGCGCGCCGCCGAAGGCGAGCAGCTCGACTTCGTCGTGGTCCGCGACGGCGTGGGCGTGGTCGGCGTGACCGGCCTCTCGGAGGTGTCCCGGCGCGACCGCCGGGCGGTCGTCGGCAGCTGGCTCGGCCGCGACCACTGGGGCACGGGCGTCAACGCCAAGGCGAAGGCCGCGCTCCTCGGCCTGGCCTTCGGGCACCTGGGCTACGAGCGCCTCGGAGCCTACGCCGACGTGGCCAACGTGCGCTCCCAGCGCGCGCTGGAGCGCGTGGGCTTCCGGCGCGAGGGCGTGCTGCGCGGCTGGCACCGCCACGGCACCGAGCAGAAGGACGTCTGCTTCTACGGGATGCTCGCCGCCGAGCGCCCGCGAGCCCGCGTGACCGTCGGCGGGGCGCTCCCCGTGCCGTTCGTCGTGGGCGGCTAGGCCCGCCGCGAGTCCCAGGAGAAGCCGCGCACCGCCAGGACGGCGGCGACGACCCCCCAGACCGCGATGACGGCCAGGCCGTTGAGGCTCGCGCTGAGGTCGCGCCCGCCGGTCAGCGAGGCGTGGATGCCCTGGATGACGTGGGTGAGCGGCAGCGCACGGGCGATGTCCTGCACGAAGGACGGCGCGCCGTCGGTCTCGTAGAAGGTCCCGGACAGGAAGATCATCGGGAGGAAGACCGCGTTGGTGAACACGGGCGCGGAGTCGACGTTCGGGATGACGTGGGAGAAGGCGACGCCCAGGGAGGCCAGGGCGAGGATCCCGGCGGCGGCGAAGACGACGAGCTCCAGCCAGTCCTGCGGCCACGGCGTGCCGAAGATCAGGTGGCCGATGCCGATGATCGCGATGAGCTGCGTGACCGCGTTGGTCAGCGAGTGCAGCGCGAAGCTCGCGAGGTAGGCGCCCGCGGGCAGCGGGGTGCCGCGGATGCGCTTGAGGACGCCCGTCTCGCGCAGGGTCGTGAGGTTCATGGCCAGCGCCGTGAAGGTCGTGGACATGATCGCCAGGCCCGCGATGCCGGGCACGAGCACGTCGAGCACGTCGCTGCGGCCCGCGAAGACCGCGCCGAGCAGCAGCAGGAAGATGATCGGCAGGCCGAAGTTGAAGAACGCCCCGGCCGGGTTGCGCCAGAACATGCGCCGCTCCAGGCGGTACTGGCGCAGGGTGAGCGCGACGGCGTCAGGCACGGACGGGCTCCTCCGCCGAGGTCGCCGCCGAGGCGGTGAGCTCGAGGTAGACGTCCTCCAGGGACGGGCGCGCCACGGTGAGCTCGGCGAGGGTCCCGCCGCGGGCGAGCGCGTCGCCGGTGAGCTCGTGCACGAGCGCGGTCGGGTCGTCGACGTCGCGGTGGTGCAGCTCGCCGTCGTGGTCGCGCCAGGTCACGCGCGCCCGCGTGGTCGCGCCGACGCCGAGGTCCCCGGGCCGGCCGACGGCGAGCACGCGCCCGTCCTTGACGATGGCCACGCGGTCGGCGAGCTCCTGCGCCTCGTCGAGGTAGTGCGTGGTGAGCAGGACGGTCTTGCCCAGGTCGCGCAGCGCGCGGATGGTGTCCCAGGCGCCGCGGCGGGCGGCGGGGTCGAAGCCCGTGGTCGGCTCGTCGAGGAAGACGAGCTCGGGATCGCCGACGAGGGCGAGGGCGAGGTCCAGCCGCCGTGCCTGGCCGCCGCTCAGCGTGCGCACGCGGGCGCCCGCCTTCTCCTGCAGGCCGACGAGCGCCAGCACCTCGTCGACGTCGCGCGGGGCGGGGTACATGCCGGCCCAGTGCGCGAGGGCCTCGCGGACCTCGATGAAGCGGTACATCCCCGAGCTCTGCAGCACGATGCCGACCCGCTCGCGGAAGCCCCGCTCGCGGCGGCCGGGATCGAAGCCGAGCACGCGGACGTCGCCGGAGGTGCGCTCGCGGTAGCCCTCGAGGACCTCGACGGTGGTGGTCTTGCCGGCGCCGTTGGGGCCCAGCAGCGCGAAGACCTCCCCGCGGGCGACCTCGAGGTCGATGCCGCGCACCGCCTCCACCGGGCCGTAGGCCTTGCGCAGGGCGCTGACCTCGATGGCCGGGGTGCTCACGACCGCAGAGGATGACAACCTACGAGTCCTTGCGGTGCGCCTGCATCGACCTGGGCTCGAACACCACACGTCTGCTCGTGGCCGAGCGGGCGCGCGACGGGCGCGGCCTGCGCGAGGTCGCGACGGCCCGGGAGTACACGCGCCTCGGCGCCGGGAAGGGCCCGGACGGATCGCTGGACCCGGCGCGGGTGGGGGAGGCCGTCGCCGCGGTGGCCGCCCAGGTCGCACGTGCGCGCGAGGCCGGTGCGCGGGAGCTGCGCGTGGTCGGCACCGCGGCGATCCGCATGGCGCCCGACGCCCACGCGCTCCTGGACGCCGTGCACGACGCCTGCGGCGTGCGGGTGGAGGTCCTGGGCGGCCAGGACGAGGCGCGCTACGCCTTCCGCGGCGCGACGTGCCGCCTGCGGGCGCGCCCGGGCGCCGACGTCGCCGTCGTCGACGTGGGCGGCGGCTCCACCGAGCTGACCTGCGGCCCCGCGGCGGCCGACCCGGAGTGGGTGGCGTCGCTCCCGCTGGGCTCGAGCGGGCTCACCGAGGCCTTCCTGCACCACGACCCGCCGCGGCCCGACGAGCTGGAGGCGCTGTGGGCCCACGTCCGGGCGGCGCTGGCGCCCGTCGCGCCGCCGCCGACCCGCCGTGGGCTGGCCGTGGGCGGCTCGGCCGTCGCGCTCGGCGTGGGCGCCGGCCCGCGG
>CAXUES010000003.1:0-14552 GCA_964250185.1 uncultured Solirubrobacteraceae bacterium
GACCGCCACGGCGCGCGGACGGCCATCCTCGTCGCGATGGTCGTGCAGGCCGCGGGCAGCTTGCTCCTGCTCGCGGTGCACTCGCTCCTGGCGCTCGTGCTCGTGGCCGGCGTCCGGTCGATGAGCCGGGCGGGCTACGACGCCGCGCGCGGCGCCCTCATCGCCACCATCAGCGACGCCGGCACGGGGGCGAAGCTGCGCACCCACCTGCGGGCGCTGACGAACGCGGGCTTCTCGCTCGGCGCCATCGGCGCGGCCGGGGTGCTCGCCGTGGACGAGCGCTGGGCCTACGCCACCATGCTCGGCGTCGACGCGGCCACCTTCCTCGTGGCGGCGCTCATCGTCGCGCGCATCGCCGGGCTGCGCGGGCGCGACCGCGCCGCCGCCGACAGCGAGCCGCGCGCGGGTGGCGCGCTGCGGGACCGGACGTACCTGCTGCTCAGCGGCCTCTGCGCCGTCGGGAGCCTGCAGTACTGGGTGCTGATCGTCGCCATCCCGGTGTGGATCTCCGAGCGGACCGCCGCGCCCCGCTGGCTGGCCGGCGTCGTGCTCACCCTGGCCGCCGTGCTCGTCGCCGCCATGCAGCTGCCGGCCACGCGCTCCATCCGCGACCGGGCCACCGCCTCGCGCCTGCTCGTCCGCTGCGGCCCGCCGTTCCTCATCGCCTGGTCGCTCTTCGCGCTGGCCGGCGGGGCTCCCGCCCTGCCCGCCGTCGGGCTGCTCCTCGCCGGCGTCGTCGTCCACTGCCTCGGCGAGGTCTGGCAGGCCGGCGCGACCTTCGAGCTCTCCTTCGCCCTCGCGCCCGACGGCGCCCAGGGCGAGTACCAGGGCACCTTCGGCGTCGCCGACGCGATCGTCGAGGCGCTCGCGCCGCTCGTCGTCATCACGCTGTGCATCACCTGGGGCGCCCCGGGGTGGATCGTGCTGGCGCTCGTGGTCTGGCTCGCGGCTGCGGGAGCCGCGGCGGTCGAGCGGCGCGACCGTCGCGCGATGGCGCCCGCGGGCTGAGGCTCAGCCCACGCTGCGCAGGCGCTCGGCCAGGCCGGAGGCGCGGGCGGCGGGCCGGGCCACCGCGGCGCGGACGGCCGCCTCGGGGCCGACCACGACGACCTCGTCGCGCGCGCGGGTGGCTGCCGTGTAGAGCAGCTCGCGGGTGAGCAGCCGCGAGCCGGGCTCGGGGAGCAGCACCACCGCGGCGCCGACCTGCGAGCCCTGCGCCTTGTGGACGGTCATCGCGTGCAGCGGCTCCACGGCCGACAGCCTGAGCGGGCTGACCAGCAGCGGGCTCGTGCCGCGCCCGAAGGCCGCGCGCAGCGTCCCGCCGACCTCGACGACGACGCCCGTGTCGCCGTTGAAGAGCCGCAGCTCGCGGTCGTTCTCGGTGATGAGCAGCGCCTGCCCGGCGTAGGCGCCGGAGCCCGCCGGCCGCGTGCCGGGTCGGGCCGCCGCGAGCCAGCCCTCGATCCGCGGCGCCCACGCCGCCACGCCGTAGGGCCCGCGGCGGTGCGCGCAGAGCAGGCGGAAGGCGCCGAGCGCGGCGAGCGCCCCCGCGGCGTCGCCGGCCCGCGCGCGGTCGACCACCGCCACGCCCGAGGCGACCGCGCGCTCGCGCACGAGCGCGTCGACCGCCGGCGCGTCGGCGGCGTCCTCCTCCAGCCAGCGCACGCCGGACGGGGCGGCGCGGAGGACCGCGATCGTCTCGTCGCCGTCGCCGCGGCGGATGGCCTCGGCCAGCGCGGCGATCCCCGTGCCGAAGCGGTGCACGCGGTCGAGCACGACGACGCCGTCGGCCACCCGCGCGCCCGCGGGCGGGTCGTCGGCGTCGACCGGGCGGCTCGTGAGCGCGGCGAGGCGCTCGCGCCGGGGCGCGCTCAGGCGCAGGCCCGCCGCGGCGTCGCCGACCACGTCGCCGAGCACGGCGCCCGCCTCGATGGCCACGAGCTGCTGCGGGTCGCCGACGAGCACGAGGCGCGCGTCGGGGCGCACCGCCTCGGCCAGGCGCGCCATGAGCGACAGCGCGACCATCGAGCTCTCGTCGACCACGACGACGTCGTGGGGCAGGTGCGCGGTGCGGTCGTGGCGGAAGCGGCTGGAGCTGTCGGGCCGCCAGCCGAGCAGGCGGTGCAGCGTGCCGGCCTCCAGCGCGCCGAGCGCGGCGCGCACCTCCGGCGCCACGGCGAGGCCGGCGGCCTCCTCGCGCACGGCCTCCTGCAGGCGCGCGGCGGCCTTGCCCGTCGGCGCGGCGAGCGCGACGAGCGGCTCGGGCCGGCCCGCGGCGCGCGCCTGCTCGGCCAAGAGCGCGAGCACCCGCGCGACCGTCGTCGTCTTGCCCGTGCCGGGCCCGCCGGCGATGACGGCGAAGCGGCTGAGGACGGTCGACGCGGCGGCGAGCGCCTGGCGACCGCCCGGGTCGTCGGCGAAGAGCCGCGCGAGCCCGTCGCCCAGCACCGCGTCGTCGACGGCGGTCGGGTCGGCGGCGAGCGCGACGAGGTCGGCGGCGAGGCCGCGCTCGTCGCGCCACAGGCGGTCCAGGTGCAACCGGGAGCCGAGCAGGCGCAGCGGCGTCGGCGGCGCGCCGGCCGGCTCCTCCTCCCCCAGCCCGGTCAGGGCGCTGGCGCCGACCGCCGCGACCCACGCGCCGGGCGCGGGCCACGGGAGCGCGTCGAGGTCGACGGGGTCGTCGCTGTCGACGCTGGCCGTGGCGGCGATCGTCGCCAGGTCGACGTGCACGTGCCCCAGGCGCGGCGCGCGCACGGCGAGCGCCGCGGCGAGGAGCACGTCCTCGTCGCGCTCGCCGACCAGGCCGGCCAGGCAGCGGGCGATGTGCACGTCGGCCGCCGCGAGCACGCCCGCGTCGGCGAAGGGCGCCAGCAGGCCGGAGGCGCTGCGCGCACGGCGGACGTCGAAGGGATCGACCACGCTCACGTCCCGTCCTCCAGCCGGTCGCTCAGGGCGACGACGAGCGCGGTCGGCGGCCGCCAGGCGAAGGTCCCCGAGGCCTCGGTGCCGTCCATCCCGCGCAGGAAGAGGTACAGCGCGCCGCCGAGGTGCGCCTCGGGGTCGTAGCCCGCCAGGCGCCAGCGCAGGTAACGGTGCAGCGCGACGAGGTAGAGCAGCGCCTGCAGCAGGTAGTGCGAGCGCTGCATCGCCTCGGCGAGGCCGTCGGGGCCGAGGTCGTCCAGGCGGTTGGTCTTGAAGTCCAGCACGGCGAAGCGCCCGTCGGGCAGGCGCCAGACGAGGTCGATCGCGCCGGTAAGGTAGCCGCGCAGGTGCTGCGGGGCGACCTCCGCGCGCAGCTGCTCGGCGTAGCCGCCCAGCGGCCCGTCGGCGGGCAGGTGCGCCGCCAGGACGTCGGCGATGGCGCCGGGGGTCACCTCGCCCCGCGGCGCGTCGCCGCCGACGAGCGGCAGCTCGAAGGTCAGCTCGTCGAGCCGGTCGACCTGGGCGAGGTCGCGCAGCGCGCGACCGGCGGCGAGCGGGCCGAGTGGCGTGGCGATCGCCCGGGCCAGGCCGGCCCGCAGCGCGTCGCGGGCCTCCGCGTCCAGGCCCGGGGCGTCCGCGAGCGCCCCGTCGAGCTCCGCGTCGAGGTCGGCCGCGGCGTAGTCGACCTCCTCCAGCGCCTCGTGGACGAGCGTCCCCAGGCGCCGGCCGCCCGGGACGGCGTCCCAGGGGGAGCCTGCGGCGGCGGGCTCCGGCGCGGCGTCGTCGTCGGCGGGCTCGTCGTCGTGCAGGTCGGCCTCGGGCTCGCTCAGGCCCGGACCGGCGTGGGAGGCGCCCGCGACGATCGCGCTGTAGGACGTGCGCCGCCAGCGTCCGTCGAGGCCGCGGTCGAACGACGCCGCGGCGAGCGTGGCGCCGGCCGCGGCGGGCACCCGCCACCGCGCGTCGTGGCGCGGCCGCGCGCGCTCCACCGCGATGCACCCGCGCGAGCCGTCGGCCAGGGCCTCGAAGGCGGCCGTGGCCGCGTCGTCGGACGGCACGCGCCCCGCGTCGTCGGGCACCGACGCCGGCTCGTCCCGGCCCAGGACGAGGCGGCTGAGCACCGACGTGCGGCTGCCCGGCGAGCCCGCCCACCACAGCACGACGGCGTGGCGCGCGCGGGTCAGCGCGACGTAGGCCAGGCGCAGGTCCTCCCCGCGCGACTCGCCCAGCGCGAGCGCGTGGTGGGCGAGGAACGGCTTGCCGCCCAGCGCGACGTCGACCGTGCGCTGCCCGGGCGGGACCGCGTCGGGGTCGTGGAAGACCACGGGCCCGTCGGCGTCCTCGCGGTAGCGCCCGTCCCAGAGGTACGGGCAGAGCACCACGCCGAACTCCAGCCCCTTGCTGCGGTGGATGGTCAGGACCTGCACCGCGTCGGCGTCGGACTCCAGCCGCCGGGTGCGCTCCTCCTGCTCCTCCTCGGTGCCGACCTCGTCCAGGCGGCCGCGCAGCCACGCGGCCAGCGCGGTGGGGCCCATGCGCTCGGCCGCCGCGGCGCGGTGCAGCAGCTCGCCGATGTGGCGCACGTCGGTGAGGTGGCGCTCGCCGCCGCGCCGGGCGAGCACCCGCTCGGCCAGGCGGCCGTCGCGCAGGAGCCGCTCCACCAGCGACGCGACGCCCGCGGCGCGCAGCACGCGCGCCCATCCGTGCAGCCGGCGGTGCAGCTCCTCGCGCGCGGCGTCGTCGGCCTCGCCGAGCTCGCGCGCCGACCAGCCCACGAAGCACGACAGCGCGACCGCGTTGGCCCGCGTGCCCTGCGCCGGGCGCTCCAGCGCCTCCAGCAGCGCGAGCCACTCGCCCGCCGCCGGCGTGGCGAAGACGCTCCCGGCGCCGCCGCTCACCGCGGGCACGTCGGCGTCGCGCAGCGCGGCGTGCACGGCCTGCGCCTGGTGGTTGGTGCGCACGAGCACCGCGATGTCGCCCGGCACGAGCGGGCGGCCGTCGACGAGCGCGCCCGCGTCGAGCAGCGCGACGGCCTCCGCGGCGACGTCGCGGGCGATGAACGCCCGCGCGGACCCGGTCTGCGCCAGGCCGCTGCCCGTCACGTCGATCCCGTCGGCGCGGTGGGCGATCCGCACCCGCAGCGGCGCGCCTGCGCCCATGAGGCGGGCGCGCTCGTGGCCCGGTGCGGGCTCGACGTGGCGGTGCACGATGCGCTCGTCGCCCAGCGCGACCGTCCCGAGGAGCGTGTCGAAGGCGTGCAGGAGCGGCCCGTCGCTGCGGTAGTTCGTGCCGAGCGTGGCCCGCGCCCCGGCGCGTGCGACCGCGTCGAGGTAGGCGTGGACGTCGGCGCCGCGGAAGGCGTAGATCGCCTGCTTGGGGTCGCCGATGAGCACGAGCGCGCGCGCGTCGGCGAACGCGAGGCGGACGATGTCCCACTGCGCGGGGTCGGTGTCCTGGAACTCGTCGACGAGCACGACGTGGAAGCGCTCGCGCAGCCGCGCCGCGGCGCCCGGCCCACGCTGCGGGTCGGCGAGCACGTCGCGCAGGCGCACGAGGAGGTCGTCGTAGGTCAGCACGCCGGCGCGGCGCTTGCGTGCCTCCAGCACCGTGCGGACGTGGCCGGCGAAGGCCGCCCGGCGGCCCTCCAGCGTCGCGTCGGCGGCGGGCAGCAGCTGCGCCGACGGGTTGCCCACCGCGGCGCGGGCGATGGCCAGCGCCTCCTTGCGGGTGAAGATCGGCCGCTCGTCCTCGGCGGCCGACCAGCGCCGGACGAGGAGGTCGTCGACGACCTCCTCGACGAGGTCGCCGGCGTCGGGCAGCAGCAGCGCGTCGCGGTCGTCGTCGCCGGCCATCCCCAGCCCGCCGAGCGCCTCCGCGCAGAAGCCGTGGGTCGTGGTGATCGTGGCCGCGTCGAAGCGCGCGAGCGCGGCGGTCAGGCGGTCGCGACGCGCGGCGACGGTCGCCTCGTCGCCGTCGAGCAGCAGCCTGTGCACCGCGTCGTCGCCCGCGTCGCCGCGCACCAGCGCGCGCTCCGCCGCGACGAGGCGCTCCCGCACGCGGGCGCGCAGCTCGCCCGTGGCCATGCGGGTGAAGCTCACGAGCAGGAGGCGCTCCAACGGCAGCCCGTCGGCGACGTAGCGCGCGGCGAGCGCGGCCAGCGCGTAGGTCTTGCCCGTCCCGGCGCTCGCCTCCAGGACGGTGACGCCGGCGGGGAGCGCCCCGAGCAGGTCGAACGGCTGCGGCGCGCTCATCGCTGCTGCAGCTGCTCGGCGGCCAGCAGCCGGTCCCACAGGCGGTGGGCGAGGCGACCGAAGCGCGACGGGTCCGGCGACCAGCCCGGGCCGTCCTCGTCGTCGGCGGGGAGCGCGTCCAGCAGCGCCTCGAAGGGCAGCTCGGCGCCCCACACGCGCACGTGCTCGTCCTCGCGGTCCTCCTTGTCGAAGTTGAACGACGACGTCCACTCCTCCGCCGCGGCGTCGATCGGGTCGCCCGGGGCCACGGCGTAGGCCGCCGACGCGCGGCTCGTCAGCGGCAGCGGCTCGCGCAGGCCGCGGTCGCGCAGGTCGACGAGCTCCTCCAGCGCGATGAGCGCCTCGGCCTGGCCGATCGGCCCGATGCGCGAGACGAGGGCGCCACGGCGCCCGCGGCCCACCGTCAGCGTCCGCCACTCCCGCTCGGGCCGCGCGGCGGCGAGCGCGAGCAGCCGGATCCAGCCCGCCAGGCGGTGCTTCGGCGCCAGGCGCGAGTAGGCCACGGAGCGCACGACGTCGCCGGTCAGCCCGGTCACGGTGCCGGTCAGGCGCCGCCCGCCGGCGAGCTCCAGGCGCACGTCGAGCGAGCCCGCCGGACCCAGGTCGGCGCCCAGGCCGCGCGCGGCGGCCAGGAGCGCGTCGACCTCCGCGGCGATCTCCGTGGTCGGCACCGCGGCGAGCTGCCCCGGCGGCAGCGTGCCGCGCGCGATCTCGGCGAGGATCGCCTCGCGGTGGCCCACGCCGGCCAGGCGCGCGTCGAGCAGCCGCTGGCCGATCGCGTAGCGGCCCAGGCCGTCGAGCTCGAGCGTCAGCGCGTCGGGCGGGTCGTCGGCGGCGCCACCCGCGCCGACGCCGAGGCGGGAGCGCAGGAACGCCCGCACGGGCGCGTTGCCGAAGCGGATGAGCTCGTCGAGCTCCACGGCCGCCTCGCGGACCGGCTCCAGGGGCTCCTCGAGGAACTCCGGGACGTCCTCACGCGGGCGGGTGAGCGCGCGGGCGCCCGCGAGCGCGCGCCGATCGAAGCCCCAGGGCCGCTCGGCGGCGAAGGCGCGCGGGTCGAAGGCCTGCAGCGGGTGCTCCCGGTGGACGTGCGCGCGGGCGGCCGGACCGCCCAGGCGCTCCACCGCCTCCAGCAGCTCCCCCACCGGGACGGCGGGCGGCCGCGGCGCGTTCGTGCGCTCGTCGCGGCCGGAGTAGGTCACCACGACGCCGTCGGTCGCGCTGAGCAGCGCGTCGAGCAGGAGCTGGCGGTCCTCCAGGCGCCCGTCGCGGTCGCCGACGTGCGGGGTGGCCAGCGTGAGGTCGTCGCCGTCGCGCGGCGCGCCGCGCGGGAAGACGTCGTCGTCCAGGCCGAGCAGGCCGACGAGGCGGTGCGGGACCGCGCGCATCGGGTGCAGCGTGCAGAAGGTGAGCGCGCCCGAGCGGAAGTTCGCGCGGGTCGGGCGGCCGCGCAGGCGGTCGGCGAGGAGGTCGGAGAGCTCGGCGACCGAGAGCGCCGCGGGCGCCGTGCCGGCCTCGCGGCGCAGCCCGGCGAGCAGCCCGTCCAGCTCGGAGCGCTGCCAGTCGTCGGCCGGCGCGGTGGCGCAGAGGAGGTCGGCGGCCTCGCCCAGCGCATCGGCCCAGGCGGCGGCGGGGCGCGGGGTCGCGCAGGCGCGCAGCACGTGGCCGGCGCGGTCGACGAGCTCGGCCATGCGCCCGGCGAGGTCGAGGTCGCCCGCCGGGACGTCGTCGAGCGGGAGCGCGCCGCCGACCAGGCGGGCGCCGTCCTCGGTCATCGCCGCCCCGAGCAGCACGCGGCGCAGGCCACGCTCCCACGTGCCGTGGTCCACCGCGCCCAGGCCGTAGGGCACGCGGCCCGCGGCGTCCAGGCCCCAGCGCACGCCGGCGTCGGCCACCCAGCCCTCGATCCGCGCGAGCGCGTCGTCGTCCAGGCCGAAGCGCCGCCGGACGGGCGCGCGGTCGGCGAGGTCGAGCAGGTCGGACGCCGTCACCCGCGCGCGGGCGAGCTCGAGCACGCGCGCGACGGTCCCCAGCACGGGGTTGGTCTGGCGCAGCGCGCGATCGGCGAGGCGCACGCGCAGGACCGGCAGGCCGTCCTCCCCGGCGGGGGCCGCGCCGTCCTCGTCGTCCAGCCCGTCGGCCGCCGCGGCGAACGTCGCCTGGATGAGCGGGGCGAAGGCCTCGATGTCCGGGCACAGGACGATGACGTCGCGCAGCTCGAGCGTCGGGTCCTCCCGCAGGCGGTGCAGGAGCGCGTCGCGCAGGACCTCGACCTGCCGCGCGCGGCCGTGGCAGGCGTGCACCGCGACGGAGGCGTCGTCGGGGGCGGGCGCCGCGACCGTGGGCGCCGGGTCGTCGGCGTGGACGGCGGCCTGCAGGCGGCCGAGCAGCGTGGCGGGCGGGGCCTCGACCGCGTGGACGTGCTCCGCGACGTCGGTCGCGGCGCCGAGCACGAGCTGCAGCTCGCGCGCGTCCTGCCCCCAGGAGGCGAGCAGGCGGTCCCGCGCGAGCGGTGCGGTGTGGTCGTCGGCGCGCAGGCGCACGGGCGGGCGGCCCGCGGTCGCGTCGGCCACGCTCGCCCACAGCGCCGGCGAGGGGTGCAGGAGGTGCAGGTGGACGTCGCGGTGGACCGCGATGGCCTCCAGGGCCTCCAGCCGCGAGGCGGGCAGCCGGGTGAGCCCGAAGACGGCCAGGCGCTCCGGCAGGTCGGCCAGGGCGGGCTCCTCGCGCAGGCGGGCGCAGGCGGCCGGCAGGCGCTCCGCCGGGCTCGGCGTGCCCAACCGTGCGCGCAGGGCGCGCCACAGGTCGGCCTGCCACCCGCCGTCCGCGCCGTCGGCCCAGCCGCGCACCATCGCGGGCCGGTGGACGCCGTAGGTCGCGAAGAGCCCGGCGAGGTGGCGCACGGCGGCCAGGCGCCGGTCCGGGTGCTCGAGGTGGCGGCGCAGGACGGCGAGCTCGCCGAGGTGCTCCTCCGCGACCTCCAGCAGCGGCCACAGCGCGAGCTCCGGCCGCCAGGGGTCCTCGTCGCGGTCGACGCCCGAGGCGGCGGCGAGCGCCTCCTCGACCAGGCGCTCGGGCGACGGCCAGCGCACGTTCGCGCAGATCCCGTCGGCGCGGCCCTCCCCCGCGCCGAGCACGAGCGACAGGTGCTGGCTCATCCACCGTTCGATGCCGCGGGTCGGGACCGCGACGACCTCGGGGGCGAAGGGGTCCTCCGGCGGCGACGCGAGGGTCGCCGCCAGGGCGGTCAGGAGCCCGTCGGCGCGGGTGGAGCGGTGGACGTGCAGCACGGGCGTGTGTGGGGTCGCCCGGACGCGGGGCGACCTGACACGGGCGAGCCTACGCGGGCGTGGCCGCCTCCGAGTCGGTGTAGCGGCCGGCGTCCAGGTCGGCCAGCAGGCCGGGGTGCATCGGCTCCCACCCCAGGAGCTCCTGCGTCTTGGCACTCGACGCGCGCACGTCGATGGCCAGGAAGCCCGCGAGCCAGCCGAAGTGCGCCGGGGCCGCCGCTGCGTCGATCGAGGTGGCCGGCAGGGCGAGCCGGCGGCCGATCGCCTCGGCGATCGCCCTGAGCTCCACGCCCTCGTCGGCGCAGCCGTGCAGCACCGTGCCGGCGGGCGCCGACTCGACGGCCAGGCGGAAGAGGCGGGCGGCGTCCAGGCGGTGCACGGCGGGCCAGGTGTTGGTCCCGTCGCCCGTGTAGCCCGAGACCCCGTGCTCGCGCGCCGCGGCCACGAGCGACGCGACGAAGCCGGGATCGCCCTCGCCGTGGACGCTCGGCGCGAGCCGCACGCTCGCCGAGCGCACGCCGCGCGCCGCCAGGCCGAGCACCGCCTCCTCGGTGGCCATGCGCCCGGCGACCGTCGAGCTCGAGTCGGGGGCGTCGTCCTCGGTGACGACCGAGCCCGGGGCGTGGCCGGCCAGGCCCGAGGCGATGACCAGCGGCTTGTCCGAGCCCGCCAGCGCGTCGCCGAGCGCGTCGACGGCCTGGCGGTCGGCGGACACGGCCGCGCCGAAGTCGCCCGAGAACGCCTCCTCGTGCTTGAAGGCGAGGTGCACGACGCCGTCGGCGGAGGCCGCGGCGTCGCGCAGCACGTCGAGGTCGTCGAGGGTGCCGCGGACCGCCTCGGCGCCCAGGGCGGCGAGGGCGGCGGCAGACGCGTCGGAGCGGGCGAGGCCGACCACCTCGTGGCCGTTGCCGAGGAGCTCGGGGACGACGGCAGAGCCGATCCAGCCGGTGGCGCCGGTGACGAAGATGCGCATGTGATGGGTCCTCCGGGGAGTCGATGACACTTGGTGCCATGAAGGTAGCACGTCCATGGCACCGAGTGACATGCCATGCTCATCCCGTGTCCCGGTGGGAGCCCAACGCGCGCGGCCGCCTGGCCCATGCCGCCTTCGAGCTCTACGGCGAGCGGGGCTACGAGCAGACGACCATCGAGGACATCGCCACGCGCGCCGGGGTGACCAAGCGGACGTTCTTCCGGCACTTCGCCGACAAGCGCGAGGTGCTCTTCGACGGCGGCGACGCCTTCCGCCAGCGCTTCCTCGACGGCCTGGCCGGCGCGCCGGCCGACGCCGCGCCGCTCGAGGCCGCCGCGGCGAGCATCGACGCCGTCGCGAGCTGGTTCGCCGACCGCCACGCGCTCGCGCGCCACCGCCAGGCGATCATCGACGGCAGCATCGAGCTGCAGGAGCGCGAGCTCGTCAAGCTCGCCTCGGTGGCCACCGCGCTGGCGGGCGGCCTGCGCGAGCGCGGCGTCGCGGAGCCCACCGCGACCGTCACCGCCGAGACGGCCCTGGCGATCTTCCGCACGGCCTTCGAGCGCTGGGTGGGCTCCGACGACGGTGGCGGTCGCGACCTCGCAGCCCACGTCCGCGAGTCGTTCGACGCCCTGCGGGCGGCGGCGACCGCCTAGGACGCGATGCGGTCGAGCAGCTCGGCCAGCAGCCCCCGCTCCCCCGGGGTGAGCTCGG
Source organism: uncultured Solirubrobacteraceae bacterium (assembly GCA_964250185.1). Lineage (GTDB taxonomy): Bacteria > Actinomycetota > Thermoleophilia > Solirubrobacterales > Solirubrobacteraceae > Paraconexibacter. Next base: position 11,151 of record CAXUES010000003.1, read on the forward strand.
GCAGCTGCGCCGCCGCGGCGCGCAGCGTGACCGCGGCGGTGGTCGTGGCGTCGTCGCCCGCGGCGGGCTCGCCGGTCAGCACGGCGGCGACCACCGCCGCATAGAGCGCGTCGGCCAGGGCCGCGTCGCGCGCCTCGGGGGGGAGCGCGAGCAGCGTGACGAGCGCACCCGTGCCCGCGGCGTGGATGAGCTGCACCGCGCGCGACTCCGGGACCCGCAGCCGGCCCGCCACCGCGACGCGGTGCACCCGCCCCCGCAGGACCTCGAGCCCCGCGACCGCGGCGGGCGACCGCGCGGCGCGCGCGGGCTCGGCGAGCAGCGCGGAGAGCGCCGGGTTGGCCAGCCCGAAGTCGATGTGCCGGCGCCAGGCCGCCTCGAGGTCGGCGACCGGATCGTCCGTCTCCCCCACGGCGGCCTTGGTGCTGACGTAGCGCGCCTGCTCGTGCTCGGCCACCGCGTCGAGGAGCCCGTCCTTGTCCCCGAAGAGCCGGTAGAGCGTCGGCGCCTGCACGCCCGCCGCCTCGGCGACCCCCCGCGTGGTCACCGCGGCGACGCCCTCCTCGCGCAGGAGCGCGGCGGCCGCGTCGACGATCCGCGTGCGCAGCTCGAGGCGGCTCGTCGGGGCGGGCGTGCGCATCGTCATGTTCACGACGATAACGCCGGCGCGCTACCGTTGTGTTTCCGTCGATCGCCTCGACTCGATTCCAACGCCAACAGAACGGCAGAAGCCCATGATCGTCATCACCGGCGCCACCGGCACCCTCGGCTCGCTCGTCGTCCAGCGCCTGCTCGACCGGCTCCCCGCCGACCGGGTCGCCGTCAGCGTCCGCGACCCCGCCCGCGCGGCCGGCCTCGCCGAGCGCGGCGTCCGCGTGCGCCGGGGCGACTTCGCGGATCCATCCAGCCTCGACCACGCCTTCGAGGGCGCCGAGCAGGTGCTCCTGGTCTCCGTGGACGCACTCGGCGAGGAGGCGCTGGCCCGGCATCGGACCGCCATCGACGCGGCCGTCCGCGCCGGCGCGCAGCGCGTCCTCTACACGAGCCACCAGGCCGCGGGGGCCGGCTCGCGCTTCGAGCCCGCCCGCGACCACGCCGCGACCGAGGCCCACCTCGCCGCCACCGGCCGGCCGTTCACCGTGCTGCGCGACGGCTTCCACGCCGCGACCGTCCCCCACCTCGTGGCGGGTGCCGTGCAGAGCGGCGAGCTCGTCGCCCCGGCCGACGGGCCGGTCTCGTGGACGACGCACGCCGATCTGGCCGAGGGCGCCGCGGCCCTGCTGTGCGACCCGTCGCGCCCCGAACGGGATGTCGTGACGCTCACCGCCGGGGAGGCCGTCGACCTCGCGCGGGTCGCCGAGCTGCTCTCCGCGCAGAGCGGACGGGCGGTCCGCCGGGTGGTCGTCGACGACGACGCCTACGTCGCGCGCAAGGTGGCCGAGGGCGTGCCGGAGGGCGCCGCGCGCATGTTCCTCACGCTGTTCGCGGCCGCCCGCGACGGCGAGTTCGCCGTGACCGATCCGGCCCTGGCGGGCCTCCTCGGCCGCGCGCCGCAGACCGTCCGCGACGTCCTGGCCACGTGACCGCGCCGCGGCGGGCGGGCATGATGCGCCACATGCCCTCCCGTCGCGTCGTGATCGACCACATGACCATCGGGGTCCGCGACCTGCCCCGCGCGCGCGCCTTCTACCTCGCGGCGCTGGCGCCGCTCGGCTTCGGCGAGCTCGCGACCTGGAGCGAGGACGCGGTCGACGTCCCCTTCGGGCCCGAGGGCATCGACGACTTCGTCATCTCCTCGCTCTACGACCCGGCCGGGACCGTCCACGTCGCCTTCGCCGCCGACTCGCGCGAGCAGGTCGACGCCTTCCACGCCGCCGCGCTGGCCGCCGGCGGGACCGACAACGGCGCGCCGGGCATCCGCACCGACTACTCCCCGGGCTACTACGGCGCGTTCGTCATCGACCTCGACGCCAACAACGTGGAGGCGGTGTTCCACGAGGGCTGACCCGCGCGCGGGCGGCTGCCCCGCGACGACCAAGCCGACGAGCGGATTCGAACCGCTGACCCCTTACCAGCTGAGCTACGTCGGCAAGAGGTCGCAGGGTACCGCCCGTGGGGCCACGGGTGGGTGCCGCCCGGGTGGCTTCCCCACGCGCCCGCTCCCGAGACGGCTCGTGCAGCGCCACCGGCGGGTAGCGTCGAGGACGTACTGCTCGTCGAGGTCAGCGCTCTCCTCGCGATTGGTCCCATCTCGGGTCACCATCGGAGCGCAAGGCCGGAGCCAGTCATCAGCAGCAGCAGCCAGTCAGGACCGCGAACCCCGCGAGAGCAGGTCTGCCTGGACGTCTCGCGTGAGATGTCCCGGATCTACCGCGACCAGTTCGGTCGGGGGCCCGCGCTGTGCCGCACCTACTGGGCCGGCGACGACGCGCTCGTCGCGGTGCTCGAGGAGACCTTCACGCCGGCCGAGCGCAACCTCGCGCGGATGGGCGAGGAGCAGCGCCTGCGCGACGTGCGCCTCTTCCTCCAGTACGCCTCCGAGCAGGAGTTCCGCGCGTCGGTGGAGCGCGCATCGGGGCGCAGGGTGCGTGCCTTCGTCTCGGGCCTCGACGCCCAGCAGGACGTCTCCGTCGAGATGTTCGTGCTCCACGCCGCACGGTGACGAGTTGGCGCGCAGGCGCTTCTTCTGGCCGGGATCATGAGGCCGTGCGAGCCCGCCGTGACCCGGCGGGCGACGCCCGAGTCGCAACTCAGCGCGCGGCGGTTCCCTGACCGGGAGCGGTCGACCGGTGATCACGTCCTCCCGATCCCTCAAGGAGCCGAGATCTTGCCGACCGCGCCGTCGTCCCCCCGCTCCTCAGCGGCTCCCCCGCTCGCGGGGACCGCGTCGCTGCTCGGCACGGGCGCCGGCCTGCGCACCCGGTCGCTGCGCCCGGGGGCCGTGGAGCTCATCGCGCTCGGGGTCCCGGTCGGGGAGAGCCGGCTGCTGCTGGTCTGCGACGGGCTCCTGCTCACCGAGGTCCAGCTCCGCGACACACCGGCGATCGAGGTGCTGGGGCCCGGTGACCTGCTGCGGGTGGGCGCCGACGGCGGCGACCTGCTCGGGGCGCGGTGGAGCCTGGAGGCGCTCGACACGACGCGCGTGGCGCTCCTCGACGGCCACCTCCCGGCGATCATCCAGCGCAGCCCCGCCCTCGCCGAGCGCCTGGTCCACAGCGTCGGCGATCGCGCGCGTCGCCAGCTCCTGCACCGCACCGCCTGCCAGATGCCGCGGGTGGAGGACCGCATCCTCGCCGTGCTCTGGCTGCTGGCGGAGCGCTGGGGCACGCTGACGCCGCGCGGGGTGGAGCTGTCCTTCGCACTGCCCCACGCCCGGGTCGGGAGGCTGGTCGGGTCCGCCCGGCC
>CAXUES010000003.1:14562-20944 GCA_964250185.1 uncultured Solirubrobacteraceae bacterium
GGGGTCGTGGTCGACGCGGGCCACCTCAGCCAGCCCGAGCGCCAGCGCTTCGCGCTGGACCCCTCCTCGCGCCGCCTGGTCGGCGGCCGGGCCCTCTCCGGGGAGGGCCGCCCGGACGCGCCCGCCCACCCGTGACGGCGCCGGGGCCGCCGCCCACCGAGCAGGCGGTGGCGCTGCAGGCCCTGCTGCACGACCTCCGCACACCGCTCGTCGCCCTGCGGCGTCGGCGACCCGGTGCGCTTCGGCGCCGACGTCCGCCTGGAGGCCGAGCGGCTGCTGCGCATGGTCACCTCGGCCGACGAGGAGGGACGCGCGCACCGCGGTGCGCCGACCGACCTCGTGGCCCTCGCCGGAGATGCGCTGATGCGCACGCGGCGCGCCGCCCGCGACGACGGCGGCCACCACATCACCGCCGAGCTGCCCGACTCGCCGCTGATCGCCCACGTCGACGCGGACGGCGTGCTCCGCGCGCTGTCGAACCTGCTGGGCAACGCCCGCGCCTACGCCCCTCCCGGATCGACCATCCACCTCGGGCTGGTCCGCGAGGCGGGGTGCGCCGCCTTCTCGGTCCGCGACGAGGGCATGGGCATCGCCGCCGCCGACCTCGGGCGGGTCACCCGGCCGGGCTTCCGCGCACCCGCCGCCGTCGCCTCGGGCGTCGCGGGCAGCGGACTGGGGCTCGCGGTCGTCCAGCGCGTCGCCGCGACGCACGACGGCAGCCTGGAGATCGTCACGGCCCCCGGCGAGGGCTCGACCTTCACCCTGCGCCTGCCGCTCGCCGCGGGGTAGGCCCGTCAGTGGTGGTGGTGGTGCCCGCCCCGCACCGTGGCCCACGACTGCCAGGTGATGCGCAGGATGACCACCGTGATGGCCAGGCCGATGAGCGGGTCGGCGACGGGCAGGCCGATCGCGACGACCAAGGCCGAGGCGATGACCGCCAGCGAGACGTAGGCGTCGGCGCGGGCGTGCTGGCCGTCCGCGAGGAGCGCCGGGCTGTCCAGGCGCTCTCCCGCGCGCGTGCGCACGCGGGCTGCGACGAGGTTGCCCAGGTAGCCGACGGCGCCCGCGGCGGCCAGCGCCACGAGGTGGTCGGGCGGGCTGGGATCGATCAGCCGGCGCACGGCCTCGACCCCCGCGACCACCGCGCTGACGAAGATCACCCCGACGACGAAGAGGCCCGCGCCCCGCTCCGCGCGCTCCGAGCGCAGCAGGAAGGCGATGGCCAGCGGGACGGCCGTGAGCGCGTCGCCGACGTTGTGGATGAGGTCGGCGAGCAGCGCGACCGATCCGGAGGCCGCGAAGATGACCGCCTGGACGACCGCCGCCGCGGCGAGCACGGCGAGCGAGATCGCCACCGCGCGGACGCCCTCCCGCGAGCGCTTGATCGACGGGTCGACGAGCCCGTGGGTGTGGCCGTGCCCGTCGTGGGCGTGGTCGTGGTCGTGGTGGTGGTGCGGCGCGTGCTCGTGGGCGCCCGCGTGCGCGTGCTCGTGGATGAGGTCGCCGTGGCGGTGGCGCAGGCCACCCAGGGGTTCGTACACCGTCGACATGGCCCAGACGTACCCGGCCGTCGCCCGGTTCGTCCTCCGACCACCACCCGGCGGGCGGAGACGCCGCGTCAAGTAGCGTTGCGCTCCAAGCCGCGATCCGCCCCGAGGTGACCCATGCTCCGCGATCTCCCCCATGAGCCCACCACCACGCCCGCTCCCGGCGGCACGCACCGGCCCGTGCGCATGGCGGTGGCCTTCGACGGCTCCGAAGGCGCCTGGCGCGCGCTGGCGCGCGCGATCGAGAACGCGCAGGACCAGGGCGGCTCGATCACCCTGCTCGGTGTCGTCGAGGAGCCGGCCTGGTGGCTGACGGCGTGGCCGACCGCGCACTGCGCCGGCGCGCTGCAGGACGTGCGCCGCGACCTGCGCGCGCAGATGCGCTGCCACCTGGCCGCCGCGCGCGACGAGGTCCCCGCGGCGATCGAGCTGCACACCCGCCTGCTGCACGGCCGCCCGGCCGACGCGCTGGCCAAGGCATGCGCGGGCGACGCCTTCGACGTGCTCATCTGCGGGCCCCGGCCCGCCGGGCGCCTGTGGCGCCGGCTGCGTCCGGGCTGCACCCGGGCACTGCTGTGCCGCTCCTCGGTGATGGTCCTCGCGGTGCCCGCGCCCCGCACCTGACACGCTGTCTCGGCTGGGGTAGGGTCGCCGCCGATGGCGACCGCTCCCCGTCGTGACCACCCCCGGCGCCCGAGCCGCTGGTGGTACCTGCTCCTCGCGCTGCCGGTCATCGGCCTGGTCGCGGTCCCGCTCTACGCGCACGACGGACCGCGCCTGGCGGGCGTGCCGTTCTTCTACTGGTACCAGTTCGCCTGGGTCCCGCTGGCGAGCGTCCTCACCGCGATCGTCTACAAGGTCATGTCGCGCCCGGCCGGGGCCCCCCGATGAGCGCCGTGACCGTCCCGCACGACACCAACGCGGTCGCGCTCGTCGTCTTCGTCGTGCTCTTCGCGCTCGTCTCGGGGGTCGGCTTCGCCGCCTCGCGCTGGCGCCGGGCGGAGAGCATGGCCCACCTCGACGAGTGGGGCCTGGGCGGGCGCAAGTTCGGCACGTGGGTCACGTGGTTCCTGCTCGGCGGCGACCTCTACACGGCCTACACGTTCATCGCGGTGCCGGCGCTCGTCTTCGGCGCGGGCGCGGCGGGCTTCTTCGCGCTGCCCTACACGATCATCGTCTACCCGCTCGTGTTCGTCGCGGTGGCGCGCCTGTGGGTCGTCTCCAAGGCCAACGGCTACGTGACGCCGGCGGACTTCGTGCGCGGCCGCTACGGCTCGCGCGGGCTGCCGCTGGCCGTCGCCTTCACCGGCCTGCTGGCCACGATGCCCTACATCGCCCTGCAGCTGCTGGGCATCGAGGTCGTGCTCGGCGCGATGGGCGTCGACGGCGAGTGGCCTCTGATCATCGCCTTCGTCGTGCTGGCCGCCTACACGTACTCCTCGGGCCTGCGGGCGCCGGCGCTCATCGCGATCGTCAAGGACGGCCTCATCTACCTCACGGTGATCGTCGCGATCATCGTGATCCTGCCGAAGGTCGGTGGGCTCGGCGGGGTCTTCGACGCCGCGCGGGAGGTGCTTCCCACGCGCGACACGCCCGGAGCGGTCGTGCCGGGGACCGCCGCCGCGCAGGTGGGCTACGCGACGCTCGCGCTGGGCTCGGCGCTCGCGCTCTTCCTCTACCCGCACTCCGTGACGGGCGTCCTGAGCGCGGGATCGGCGCGGACCGTGCGCCGCAACGCCGCGCTGCTGCCCGCCTACTCCTTCGTGCTCGGGCTCATCGCGCTGCTCGGCTTCATGGCGATCGCCGCGGGGATCGTGCCGGCGGCCGGCGACAACAACTACGCCGTGCCCGACCTGTTCCTCAACTTCTTCCCCGACTGGTTCGTCGGTGTCGCGTTCGCGGCGATCGGGATCGGGGCGCTCGTGCCTGCCGCGGTCATGTCGATCGCCGCCGCGAACCTCTGGACGCGCAACGTCCACAAGGCCTACATCCGCCCCGAGGCCACCCCGGCGGAGGAGGCCCGGGTCGCCAAGCTCGTCTCGCTGCTGGTCAAGGTCGGCGCCGTCCTGGTGATCATCTTCGTGCCGACGGAGTACGCCATCGACCTGCAGCTGCTCGGCGGCGTGTGGATCCTCCAGACGCTCCCGTCGATCGTCGTCGGGCTCTACACGCGCTGGCTGCACCAGGTGCCGCTGCTCGTCGGCTGGGCCGTGGGGATGGTGCTCGGCAGCGCGCTGGTCATCTCCAACGACTACTCCTCGAGCATCCCGGTCGGCGACGTGACGATCTACGCCGGCCTGCTCGCGGTCGCCGCCAACCTCGTCGTCTCCATCGGCGGCACGATCCTGAGCCGTACGCTCGGCCACGTGGACACGGGCGACGAGACGCGCCCGGCCGACTACGACGAGGCGGTCGCCGCCTAGGTCGCCGACAGCACCCCCGTGGAGACGAGGACGAGCACGACCACGCCGAGCACGACGCGGTAGCGGATGAACACCGAGTAGTCGTGGCGGGCGATGAAGCGCAGCAGCCAGCCCACGGCGACGTAGGCCACGGCGAAGCTCACGACGGTCGCGATGATCGTCGGCCCCCAGCCCACGCCGTCGGAGATGTCGCCGGCCTTCGTGAGCGTCTGCAGGATCCCCGCCGCCGTCAGCGCCGGGACCGACAGGAAGAACGACAGCCGCGTGACGGCCACGCGGTCGAGCTCGCGCAGCAGGCCCGCCGACATCGTCGCGCCGGAGCGCGAGACGCCCGGGATGAGCGCCAGGCACTGGGCGAGGCCCACGACGAGCGTGTCCTTCCACGTCACGTCGTCCTCGTGGCGGCGCTGGGTCGCGTGCCGGTCGGCGTAGCTCATCACCGCGCTCCACAGGATGAGCGCGAAGCCGACGAACCACAGCGAGCGCAGCGTCGTCTCGATCGTGTCCTGCAGGGTCAGCCCGACGATCCCGATCGGGATCGAGCCGAGGATGACCGCCCAGGCGAAGCGCCAGTCCCGCCCGCGCGCGCCGCGGTTCGCCAGGCCGCCGAAGAACGCGCGGATGATGCGGACGAAGTCCGCCCGCAGGTACAGCAGCGTCGCGAGCACGGCCCCGACCTGGATGATCGCGGTGAACGCGGTCACGTCGGCGTCGTCGATGGAGAAGCCGAAGGCGCTCTCCAGGATGGTCAGGTGGCCGGTGCTCGAGACGGGCAGGAACTCGGTGAGCCCCTCCACGAAGCCGAGCACGACCGCCTGCCACCAGTCCATCTGGACGGCGGCGATCAACGGCTTGCGGACGGCGAGGAGGGCATCGGCACGGGGTGCATGGTGGCGCGTCGGGGGTGAGCGCGTGGTGAGAGCCGTCCTGCACGCCGTCGGGGGCGCCCGCCAGGATGGTCGGATCGCCCGTCGCCTCCGCCTCGCCCTCCTGCTCGTCCTCGCCCTCACCGGGTGCGGCGCCGTGACCCTGCGCGCGAGCGAGGCGGCGCCCGCGCCGGGGGAGCGCCCGGCGCGCGTGCCCCCGCTCCAGGACCGCCGCGGCCTGCACCCCGGGCTGACCGTCGTCGCCTCGGCCGACCGCGCGGCGGCGCGCGCGGTGATCGATGCGGTCGCCGTCCGCGAGCGCGACCGCTCCGGCCCCGACTACGACCGGGACGCCTTCGGCGAGGCGTGGACCGACGACGCCGACGCGACCTGGGGCCACGACGGCTGCCGCACCCGCGAGGAGGTGCTCCACCGCGACCTGCGCGCGCCGACCTTCCGCGCGGGCACCGACGACTGCGTCGTCCTGGACGGCCTGCTCGACGAGCCCTACACCGGCCGGACGATCGAGTTCTCCAAGAGCCGCCCGACCGAGGTCCAGATCGACCACGTCATCCCGCTGGCCATGGCCTGGCGCCAGGGCGCCTCGGGCTGGAGCGAGGCGCGGCGCACCGCCTTCGCCAACGACCCGCTCGAGCTGCTGGCCGTCGACGGGCAGGCCAACCAGGAGAAGTCCTCCGCCGGTCCCGCGGCGTGGCTGCCGCCGCGACGCGCGGTGCGCTGCGCCTACGCGGTGCGCGTCGCGCTCGTCGCCGCGCGGTACGACCTCGGCCTGCCGCGGGCCGACCGGCGGGCGATGGCGCGGCAGTGCGCGTGAGCGCGGCGCTCAGGTGCGCGCGAGCGTCCGCTCGAGCCCGTAGGCCAGCGCCTCCAGGGCGAGCTCCTCGGTCGCGTTGACCAGGCGCAACGCGGCGCGCGTCTCGTCGACGCGGGCGACGCCCTCGCGCAGCGCGTGGGCGCTCGTGCGGCCCGCGGCGTCCTCGCGCAGCGCGTCGAGGCGGTCCGTCGCGTGCACGAGCTCCTCCGCGCCGTCCACGACGCAGGCCACGTCGCGCAGCCACAGCCCGCTCAGGGCGAGCGCGCCGCCGAGCACGTCGGACTTCGCGCGGCGCTGGGCGCGCTTGGCCGCCTCGGTGGCCTCGCGCTTGGCGCGGGCCTGCTCCTTGCGCGGGAGGAAGGGCAGCTCGGTGGCCAGGCGCTCCTCGATGCTCGCGCCCGCGGCGTCCGAGGCGGCCTGCGAGGCGGTGAGCAGCGTCGTCCACGGCTTCTCGTCGGTGCGCCCGTGCAGCGCCGCGCGGGCGAAGGCCTCGGCGGCCTGGCGCACCGCGGACCCGTCGCCGAGCGCGAGCGCGAGCGCCCGGTCGCCGTCGCCCAGCGCCAGGCGCGCGCAGGCCTGCGCGGTGGCCGCCGGGACGCCGCGGCCCTGCAGGCGCTCGGCCAGCGCGGCCGGCGGGAGGGCCTCGAAGCGCACCGACTGGCAGCGTGAGGCGATGGTCGGGGTGACGTCGGCGATGCGGTCGGCGAGCAG
>CAXUES010000003.1:20954-26783 GCA_964250185.1 uncultured Solirubrobacteraceae bacterium
GGGGCGACGGTCGGGTTGGAAGCGATGTTTGCCGGGCCGGTGTGCGGGGCGTCCGTGCCGCCCCGGACGCGACGGTGGCGGGAGGATGGCCTGGTGGCGCCGTGGCTGAGGACCCGGCAGGACGAGGTGCGCGAACGGCGGTGGCTCCTCCAGCGTCTTGAGCAGCCGGTTGGCGGCCTCGTCGTTCATCGTGTCGGCGCGCTCGAGCACGAAGACGCGGCGGGCCGACTCGAACGGCGTGCGGGTCGCGGCGGCGACCACGGGCTCCTCGACGTCCACGCGGCGCATGACCGCGGCGCCCGACGGGACGACCCAGGTCAGGTCGGGGTGGACGCCGTCCTGCGCGCGGCGCGCGGCACCAACGGGATCGGCGGCGCCGTCGGCCAGGAGCGCGGCGGCGAAGGCGCGCGCCGCGGCGCGCTTGCCCGCGCCGGGCGGGCCGTGGAGGAGGTAGGCGTGCGAGGGCGCCATGGCGCCGTCGCGCTGGAGCACGGCGCCGCCGAGGACGGCGCGCGCGTGCGGGTGGCGCTCGGTGGCGGCGTCGAGGGCGGTCGCGGGCATCGACGTGGGACGCTACCTCCATGGCCGGGCGGCTCATCACCATCGAGGGGATCGACGGCGCGGGGAAGTCGACGCTCGCCCGCGGGCTGGTGGAGCGCTTCGACGACCTCCTGCTCCTGCGCGAGCCGGGCGGCGTCGCGCTGGCCGAGCGCCTGCGCGCGCTCGTGGTCGATCCCGGCCTGGCCGTCGACGCGCGCGCCGAGGCGCTCATCTACGCCGCCGCGCGCGCCCAGCTCGTGGCCGAGGTCGTCGCGCCCGCGCTCGCGCAGGGGCGCAGCGTGCTGCTCGACCGCTTCGTGGACTCCTCACTGGCCTACCAGGGCGCCGGCCGCGGCCTGGGTGTCGCGGCGGTGCGCGAGATCAACCGCCTGGCCACGGGCGGGTTGGAGCCCGACCTGACGCTGCTGCTGCGCCTGTCCCCCGCGCTCGGCCGGGAGCGCCAGGGCGTCCGCGGCGGCGAGCCCGACCGCCTGGAGCGCGAGGAGGCGCCCTTCTGGGAGCGCGTCGTGGGCGGCTACGACGACCTCGCCCGCGACGAGCCCGGGCGCTTCGCGGTCCTCGACGCGACCCGGCCGGTGGAGGAGCTCCTCGCCGCCGCCGCCGCCCGCATCGACGCCATCGGCTGATCGGCGCGCCGCGCCATCTAGGATCCGCGCGACCGTGCGACGCCAGCCGCGCCCATGAGCCGCGCGCCCCGCTTCGAGCTCGAGCGCTTCGAGCGCGTCGACGCCACGGCCGGCACGGCGCTCCTGCGCGTCTCGGGCACGTGGACCTCGGGCGACCGGCGCGAGCACGACCTCGGCGTCCCCGTCCTGCTCGTCGACGGGCGCCCCTGCACGCTGCTGCCCGGCCCCGACGACGCGGGCGCGAGCGCGACCCGCCGCGGGGTCGCCTGGCGCGCGGCCTACTCCGCGCGGGCCGACGTCCTCGACGCCCCCGGCGCGGCCTTCGCGCTCGAGGCGGGTGGCGCCTCGGTGGCGCTGCCCGCGCCCGCCTCGCGGATCCGCCGCCCGGCGCCCGTGGCCCGCGCCGCCCCGGCTCCCGAGGCGGTCCCCGAGCGTCGCGAGGCGATGGCCGCCCTCGAGCGCGCGCTGGAGGACGAGCGCGCCGCGCGCCGCGCCGTCGAGGACGCGCTGGAGCGCGAGCGCGACACGCGCACCACCGAGCGGGCGCGGCTGCGCGAGGAGCTCAACGCCGCGCGGGGCGAGGCGGCCGCCGCCGGGGAGCGCACCCGCGCGCTGCGCGAGGAGCTCGACCGCGCCCTGGCCGCCGAGCGCGCCGACGGCGCCGAGCGCCTGGACCGGCTGCGCGCGGAGGCGCGGACGGCGCTCGTGCGCCGCGACGAGCTCCTCGCCCGCGCGCGGGAGGACGCCGAGGAGCAGGTCTCCGCCCGTGAGGCGGCCGAGGCCCGCGCCGCGGCCGGCGAGCAGGCCGCGGAGGCGCTGCGCGAGGCCCGAGACGACGCACGGGCCCACGCGGCGCGGCTCGGCCGCGAGGCCGAGGCCCACGAGCGGGAGGCCGGGCACGCCCGCGCCGAGCTCGACGCCCTCTCCGCCGCGCTCGACGCCTCCGCCCGCGGCGCGACCGACGTGGAGGAGCGCGCGGTCGGCCGCGTGCGCGAGGCCGAGGCCGCGCGGGACGCCGCCGTCGACGCCCTCGCCGAGGCCGGGGCGCAGCTGCGGGCCACCGAGGAGGCGGCGACACGCGAAGCCGAGCGCGCCGCGGACGCCCAGGCGCGCGTCGCGGAGCTCTCCGACCGCCTCGCCGACGCGGAGGCCGGAGCGGGAGCGACCGGCGAGGAGCTGCGCCTGGCGCGCGACGCGCTGCTCGTCGCCGAGGAGGGCGCGGCCGCCGCGGCCGCCGAGCGCGACGACGCCGACCAGCGCGCCACCGCTCGCGGCGAGGAGCTCGGGAGGCTCGCGGCGGCGCTGCGCGACGTGCAGGAGGCGGGCGAGCGGGAAGCCGCCGAGCTGCGCGGCCGCCTCGCGGACGTCGAGGGCGACGCGCGGGAGGCGCACCTGGCGCTCGAGCGCGCGGTCCAGGAGCGCGACGAGCAGGCCCACCAGTCCGTCGTGGCGACCGAGCGGGACGCGCGCGAGGCACGGGCCCTCGCCGAGCGCGCGACGAGCGAGCGCGACGAGCAGGTCGACGCCGCACGGCTGCTCGTCGCGGAGGCGGAGCAGGTCCGGGAGGCCGCGCTCGCCGACGCCGAGCAGGTCCGCGAGGAAGCCGCCCGGGCGCGGGAGGAGCTCGAGCGTCGGGCCGCGCAGGCGCGAGCCGACGCGGAGGCCGCGCGCGACCGGGCCATCGCGGCGGAGCAGGCTCGCGACGAGGCCGAGGAGGCCCGAGACCGCGCCGGGAGGGACCGCGACGAGCAGGTCGACGCCGCCCGCCAGCTCGTCGCGGAGGCCGTGCGCGACGCCGACGCCCGCGCCACCGCCGCGCTGGCCGATGCCGCCGAAGCCGACCAGGCCCGCGATGCCGCGGAGCGACAGGTGGCGCAGGCCGCCGCCGCGAGCGACCGAGCCGCGGACGACGCGGCGGAGCGCGTCGCCGCCGCGGAGCGCGCCGCCGCGGAGGCGCGGGCCTCGGCGGAGGCGGCGCGAGCCCGGGTCGAGCGGGACCGCGACGAGCAGGTCGACGCCGCGCAGTTGCTGGTCGCCGACGCGGAGGAGGCCCGTGCGGCAGCCGAAACGCGAGCCGACGACATCGAAGCTGCCGCACGGGAGGCCATCGGCGAGGCCGATGTCGCCCGGGACGCCGCGCTCGAGGCCGTACGCGCCGCCACTGAGGACCGTGACGAGCAGGTCGACGCCGCCCGCCTCCTCATCGCCCAGGCCCGGCAGGCAGCCCAGGACGCCGATGAGCGCGCCGCTGCCGCCCAGCAGGATCGCGACGCGGCACGCCAGCACGCGACGGAGGTGTCCGCAGCCGCAGAGCGGGCGGCCCGCACGGCCGACGAGCGGTCGGCAGACGCCGAGCGCTCCGTCGCTGCCGCCGAGCAGGCGACACGCGACGCCGACGACCGCGCCTCGGCTGCGCTGGCCGGAGCCAGGGAAGCCGAGCGGGCCCGCGACGACGCGCTCGAGGCCGCACGAGCCGCCACGAACGACCGCGACGAGCAGGTCGACGCCGCACGCCTCCTGGTCGCCGAAGCGGAGGAGGCCCGAGCGGTCGCCCGGACTCGAGCCGACGACGTCACCGCCGCCGCGCGCGAGGCCATCGACGAGGCCGACGAGCGCGCGACCACCGCCGAAGAGCGCATCACCGAGGCCGAGCAGGCCCGCGACGCCGCGTTCGAGACCGCACGAGCCGCCACCCGCGACCGCGACGAGCAGGTCGACGCCGCTCGGCTCCTCGCCGCCGAGGCCCAGCAGGCAGCCCACGTCGCCGACGAGCGCGCAACCGCTGCCGAGCAGGCCGCCCGAGCGTCGGACGAGCGGTCCGCAGACGCCGAGCGATCCGTCGCGGCCGCCCAGCAGGCAGCACGCGACGCCGACGAGCGCGCTGCGGCCGCGCTCGCCGCCGCGCAGGCCACCATCCGCGACCGCGACGAGCAGGTGGACGCCGCCCGCCTCATCGCCGCCGAGGCCGAGGAGGCACGAGCGGCGGCGCAGACGCACGCCGAGGAGGTCGGCGCCGCCGCGCGTGAGGCCATCGACCAGGCCGATGGGCGAGCGGCCGCCGCGGAGGAGCGCGCCTCCGCCGCCGAGCAGGCAGCACGCCTCGCCGACGCCCGCGCCGCCGAGGCCGGCGAGGCGACCACCCAGGCGCTCGCCGACGCCGACGCTGCCCACGCGCGTGCCGCGGAGGCCGAGCAGGCACGCGACACCGCGCTCGCAGCCGCACGAGCGGCCACCGACGACCGCGACGAGCAGATCGACGCCGCCCGCCTCCTCACCGCCGAAGCCGAGCGGGCAGCACAGGAGGCCGACGCCCGCGCCACCGAGGCCGAGCAGGTCCGCGACGCGGCGGTCGAGGCGACGCAGGCCGTCACCCAGCAGCGCGACGAGCAGGCCGACGCCGCACGCCGCGTCATCGCGCAGGTCCGCCGCCAGCGCGACGACGTCGTCGCCCGCGCCGAGCAGGAGACCGCCGAGGTCCGCGACCGGCTGGTCGTGGCCGAGGCCGCGGCGCTCGACGCCGCCGACCGCGCGCGGGGAGCCGAGCAGCGCGCGGAGGAGGCCGAAGCACGCGAGCGCTCCGGCGCCTCGGACGCAGACGGGGCCATCGACGCCGCCCGCGCACGCGCCGTCCAGGCCGAGCAGGACCGAGACGCCGCGCTCGAGCGCGTGCGTGCGGCGGACGCCGCGACGGCCGAGGCGCTGGAGCGCGTGACCACCGCGACGATGCGCGCCGACGCCGCGACCTCCGACGCCGAGGACGCCGTCGCGGAGGCGCTGCGCCGCACCGACGAGGCCGAGCGCGACGCCGACGAGGCGCGCGACCGCCTCGCGCAGGCCGAAGCCGCCGCCTGCGACGCCGACGAGCGCGCCGCCGCGGGCGCGGCGGCCCTCGCCTCCCTCACCGCCCAGCTCGACGAGCGGGACGACCAGGTCGCCGCCCTCGGGGAGGCGCTGCGCGCCGAGCGGGAGCGCTCGGCGGCCGACCGCGAGCGCGCGGCCCAGGCCGGCGAGGAGGCCGGTCGGCTCCGGGACGAGCTCGCCCGGGCGCGCGAGCAGCTGGGGTCGTCGGAGGGCGCGTCGCGCGCCCAGGCCGACGAGCAGCGCCGCCTCGTGCGCGAGGCCCGCGCGACCGGCGCAGCGGAGCTCTCTGCCGCCCGCGAGCAGGCCGACGCCCTGCAGGCCGCGGCGGACGCGCTCCGCGATGACGCCGCGCAGGCGACCCGGCGCGCGGAGGCCGAGGCAGGCGCGCGCGCGGCGGCCGAGCAGCGCCTCGCCGCGGCGGCCACGCAGGTGCGCGACGCCCGCGCCGAGCGGCAGGCCGAGCGCGACGAGCGCGCCGATCTCGAGGCGCGCATCGCGCAGCTCGCCCGGACGGCGCGCGACGCGAGCGCGGACGCGGCCGACGCCCGCGCGGGCGCACGCGCCGCCGAGGAGCGCGCCGCCGCGGCCCAGCGGCGCCTCGACGAGGGCGAGGACCCGCGGGTCCGCTGGGGCGAGCCCCTGCGCCCCTCCCCGCAGGAGCCTGCGCGTCTCGACGAGGAGCCCGTCGAGGCGCTCGGCCTCCACCCGCGCGACCGGGCCCTCCCCGTCGACCTCGTCCTCATCGCGCTCGTCGCCGTGGTGGCGGTGGGCGCGGGCATCG
>CAXUES010000004.1:0-3318 GCA_964250185.1 uncultured Solirubrobacteraceae bacterium
TTCGCCTACTCCATCGGCGCGCTCATGGCCGCCGTGCAGACCGCGGGCGCGCTGCTGGACATGAGCATCGGCTTCTCCTTCGGCTCCCTGCTGGACCCGGTCAACGGGAACATGACCTCGGTCATGGGCCAGCTCTACGGGCTCGTGGGCACCGCGGTCTTCCTCGCGGTCGGCGGCGACGCCTGGGTGCTGCGCGGCCTCGCGCGGACCTACGACGCCGTCGGGCTGCTCGACTGGCCCTCGCTCACCGCGCTGGTCGGCGGCGCGATGGCCGTCTTCACCGACGTGTTCGCCGCCGCGCTGGAGGTCGCCGGGCCCGTCGTGGTCGCCCTGGTCATCACCGACGCGGCCTTCGGGGTCGTCTCGCGCGTCGTCCCCCAGCTCAACGTCTTCGCGGTCGGCTTCGCCGTGAAGGTCATCGTCGGCCTCGCGCTCGTCGCCCTCTCGCTGCCCTACGTCGCCAACTGGCTCGGGATCGAGCTGCAGGACACCGTCTCCTCCGCCCTCCACGCGATCCGGCCCGCCTGATGGCCGGCGAGAAGACCGAGAAGGCCACCCCCAAGCGCCGCGACGACGCGCGCAGGAAGGGTCAGGTCGCGCGCTCGGCCGACCTCAGCGGCGGCATCGTGCTCGTCGCGGGGATCATCGCGCTGATGGCCACGGGCGGCGCGACGGCCAACCGCATGGCCGACGCCATGAGCTCCTCCTTCACGCTGGCCGCCGATCCCGACGCCCTGGGCGTCGGGACCCTTGGCACGCTCGTGCTCCCGGTGGTCCGGGCGATCGCGCTGTCGCTCGCGCCCGTCGCGGTGACCTGCGCCGTGGCCGGCGTGCTGGCCGGGGTGCTGCAGGTCGGCTTCAAGCCGTCGGCCGGCGCGCTCAAGCCCGATCCCAAGCGCCTCAACCCGATCTCCGGCGCCAAGAACATCTTCGGGCCCAACGCGCCGGTGGAGGCCTTCAAGTCGGTCTCCAAGGTCGGCGTGGTCGCGGCGGTGGTCTTCGCCTTCGTCGCCCCGCAGGTCACGAGCTTCGCCTCGGCCGTCGGCATGTCGCCGATCCAGATGGGCGAGGCGCTGAGCTCCTCGGTCACCGCCATCGCCCTGCGCGCCGCGCTCGTCTACGTCGTCATCGGCGTCGCCGACTTCGCCTGGCAGCGCCACCGCCACGAGAAGTCGCTGAAGATGGACCTCCAGGAGGTCAAGGAGGAGCACAAGGGCAACGAGCTGTCGGCCGAGGTGCGCTCCGCGATCCGCCGGCGCCAGATGAGCGCCGCCCGCGCGCGCATGATGGCCGACGTCCCGACCGCGGACGTCGTCGTCACCAACCCCACCCACTTCGCCGTGGCCCTGCGCTACGACCCCGCGCGCCTGGCGCCCGAGGTCGTGGCCAAGGGGCAGGACCTCGTCGCCCAGCGCATCAAGGCGCTGGCCCGCGAGCACGACGTCCCCGTCGTCGAGGACAAGCCCCTCGCCCGCGGCCTGCACGCCGCCTGCGAGGTCGGCCACCCCATCCCCGAGGAGCTCTACGCGGCCGTGGCCGAGGTGCTCGCGTGGGTCTACCGGACCCGTCCCCAGCGGACGAGGAGGACCGCATGAGCACCGCGCTCGCCCGCCTGTCGAAGTACAACGACCTGATCGCCGCCGGGGCGGTCGTGCTGGTCGTCGTGATGATGATCGTGCCGCTGCCGCCGTGGTTCCTGGACCTGGCGATCACGCTGAACATCGCGATGGCGCTGAGCATCGTGGTGACGACGCTCTACCTCCCGCGGCCGCTGGACTTCAGCTCGTTCCCGTCGCTGCTGCTGCTCACGACGCTCTTCCGCCTGGCCATCAACATCAGCGTCACCCGCCTGATCCTCCTCGAGGGCGACGCGGGCCACGTGGTCAAGGCGTTCGGCGACTTCGTCGTCGGCGGCAACGTCGTGGTCGGGCTGATCATCTTCTCGGTCCTCATCGTCATCCAGTTCGTGGTCGTCACGGCGGGCGCGGGCCGCGTGGCCGAGGTCGGCGCGCGCTTCACGCTGGACGCCATGCCGGGCAAGCAGATGGCGATCGACGCCGATCTGAACTCGGGGCAGATCACCGAGGAGCAGGCCCGCGAGCGCCGCGCGGACATCACGAGCGAGGCGAGCTTCTACGGCGCGATGGACGGCGCCTCGAAGTTCGTCAAGGGCGACGCGATCGCCGCGGTGCTGATCACGCTCATCAACCTCATCGGCGGGATCGTCGTCGGCGTGGCCATGCAGGGCCGCCCGATCGGCGAGGCCGTGCAGCACTTCTCGCTGCTCACCGTGGGCGACGGCCTGGCCGCGCAGATCCCGGCGCTGCTCATCTCCGTGGCCACGGGCATCATCGTCACCCGGGCGACCTCCGGGGAGGACCTGGGCACGCAGATCGCCGGGCAGATCGGCGCCCAGCGCAAGGCCCCGATGGTCGCCGGCGGCGTCGTCTGCGCCTTCGCGCTCGTGCCCGGGCTGCCCAAGGTCCCGTTCATCCTCATCGGCGGCGCGATGTTCCTCGTCGGCCGCCAGCTCGCCAAGGACGCCGACGCCCGCGCCGAGGACGAGGCGACCACCCTCGCGGCGGCCGCCGCGCCCGCGGCGCTCCCCGCCCCCGCCACGCAGGACCAGGCCCTCCAGGCGCTCGACCTCGACGCGCTCGAGCTGGCCATCGGCTTCGGCCTGGTCCCGCTCGTCGACGGCGGCTCGCTGCTGCAGCGCGTCGGCGCGCTGCGCATGCAGATCGCCCAGGAGATCGGCACGGTCATCCCGGCCGTGCGCATCCGCGACGACGTCGCGCTGGGCTCGCACGAGTACGAGATGAAGGTCCGCGGGACGGTCCTGGCCCGCGGGCGCATCATGGCCGGCCACTCGCTCGCGCTGGATCCGGGCGACGCGGTCGGCGTCGTCGACGGGATCCCGACGACCGAGCCGGCCTTCGGGCTGCCCGCGGTGTGGGTGCGCGAGGGCGCGCGCTCGGAGGCCGAGGCGCTGGGCTACACCGTGGTGGACGCCGAGTCGGTCATCGTCACCCACCTCACCGAGACCGTCCGCCGCCACGCCGCCGAGCTGCTCACCCGCCAGGACACCCGCGCGCTGCTGGACCGCCTCAAGGAGCACAACGCCGCCGTGGTCGACGAGGTCGTCCCCGAGCTGCTCAGCGTGGGCGACATCCAGCGGGTGCTGCAGTCCCTGCTGCGCGAGGGCGTCTCGGTCCGCGACCTCGGCGCGATCGTCGAGGCGGCGGGCGACCGCGCCCGCCTCACCCGCGACCCCGAGCTGCTGGCCGAGTACGCCCGCCAGGCGCTCGGGCGCACGAT
>CAXUES010000004.1:3328-24331 GCA_964250185.1 uncultured Solirubrobacteraceae bacterium
TCGCTGGACGAGGACTCCCACCTGCGGGCGATCTCCCTGGACCCCGCGCTGGAGCAGGAGGTCGCCGCGTCGCTGACCGCCACGCCGGACGGCGAGCTGCTGGCGATGGACCCCGACCGCGCCGCCCACCTGGTGATGGCCCTCTCCGAGCAGGTCGACGCGGCCGGCTCCCGTGGGCGGCGGCCCGTGCTCATCTGCTCGTCGCGGACGCGCCGCCACCTGCGTAGGCTCACCGAGCAGGCCGTCCCCGGGCTGTCGGTCTGCGCCTACAACGAGATCGCGCCCGGCATCAGCGTCGAGACCGTGGGGGTCGTGAGCCAGTGAGCGAGGTGCGGACGTTCCGTGGGCGCAGCCTGGAGGTCGTGCTGCCCGAGATCCGGGCGCAGCTCGGGCCCGAGGCGGTCGTCGTCGCGCGGCGCGAGGTGCTCGAGGGCGGCGTGGGCGGCTTCTTCGCGCGCCGGCGGATCGAGATCGACGCGCGCGGCCCGGCCGTCCCGGCCCTCGACGTCCGCGCGGACGCCCCGGCGCTCCCCGACGCGGCGCCGCCCGTCACCCCCACCGACTTCCAGGCCCACCTCGAGCGCTCGACGGCGTCGGCGGCCATCCCGCTGCCCCCGGCCGAGGACCCGTGGGCGCAGGAGGAGGCCGAGCCCGTCGTCGCACCGGCGCCCGAGCCTGGGCCCGAGCCCGAGGTCGTCGCCCCGACCCGGCCCCCCGCGCGCCCCCGGGACCCCGTGCTCCCGAACGCCCCGCTCCTTGCCGGCGACGGCTCCGAGGCCGACCTCGACCTGCTGGTCGACGTGGCCGTGCCCGACCCCGACCCGCGGCCGGACGACCTCACCGCCGAGCTCGAGGCCCGCGGCCTGGGCGCCGCGCTCGCGCGCGCCGTCCGCGACGGCGCGGTGCGCCGCGCGGGCCCCGGCGCCGGAGCGGCGGCCCTGCACGACGCCCTCGCGCCCGCGCTGGCCGCGCACATCCCCGTCGCGCCCCCGCGTCCGGGCGCCGACGGGCTCGCCGTCGCCTTCACGGGTCCCAACGGCAGCGGCAAGACCCGCGCCGCCGCCGCGCTGGCCACGGCCTACGCGACGCGCTCGGCCCTGCGGGTCGCCGTCGTCGCCCTGCGCCCCGGCGACGAGGGCGACGAGCTGCGCCGGCTGCTCGCCGGCCTCGAGGTCGAGCTGCACGTCGAGGACAGCGCCGCCGGCGCGGCCCGGCGCGTCGCCTCGCTGCGCGGCGACCGGGGGCTCGTCGTGGTCGACACGCCGGGCGCCTCCCCGCGCGCGGCCGGGGCCCAGCAGCGCCTGGCCGACGAGCTCGCGCTGCTCGCGCTGGACGCGACCTACGCCTGCGTGCCCGCCACGATCGGCGCGACGGCAGGCCGCGAGCTGCTCGCCGGGCTCGCGCCGTCGCGGCCGACCGGCGTCGCCCTCACCCACGCCGACGAGACCGCCCAGCCCGGCGGCGCCCTGGACGTCGTCCTGGAGGCGGGCCTCCCCGTCGCGCTCGTCGGCCGCTCCGACGAGGTCCGCGCCGGGCTGCGGCCCGCGGTGGCCGCCGAGCTCGCCGCGGCGGTGCTCGCATGAGCCGCAGGGCGAAGGTCCACCCGCTCGCCGAGGGCACCACCGTCCCGCGGCTCGTCGACCACCCGCGCGCCCAGCGCTCCATCGCCCGCTCCAAGGCGTGGGCCGGCCTGGCCGGGCTCGTCCTCGCGCTCCTGCTCTCCCTCCAGGCCGGGCTCTCCGCGCAGGACGCGCTCGCGCGCGCGCTCGCGGGGGGGCTCGTGGCCTACGTCGCCGCCTGGGCCGTCGCCGTCGCGGTGTGGACCCAGCTCGCGCGCGCCGAGCTCGACGCCCACCGCGAGCGGCTGCTCGCCCAGCGCGAGCAGGCCCTCGAGGGCGAGGCCTGATGCGCATCGACCGCATCGGCGGTCCCGGGACCCGGTCCGCGCCGGTCCCCGCCGTCCGGCGCCCGTCGCGCCCGCGCCGCGAGGACGAGCGCGAGCCCGACGCGCCCGCCCCGGAGCACGAGCAGGCCGACCAGCCGACCGGCTCCGCCGCCGCGCCCGCGCGCCCGCGCCTCGACCTCCGCGCCTGAGCCCCGCCGCTCAAGTCGGCCGTCCCGGCGTCCGAGGAGGGAGCATGGCCCCCACCACGGTCCTCGTCGTGCTGCCCGCCGCGCCCGCCCAGGCCGTGCGCTGCGTCGTCGCGCTGGCCGGGCTCGACGCCGACCCCGCGCACGACGTCGTCCTCGTCGACCGCTCCCACGTCGGCCTGGAGGAGCTCCTGCGCGCCGTCGAGGGCGACGTGCAGGTCGTGCGCACGTCCCCGGGAGGCACCCTGGCCGACGCCGTGGCGGCCGGGCTCGCCGGCGTCACCACCCCCACGTGCGTCCTGCTCCTCGACGGCGGCGAGCCCGCGCCCGCCGCGGTGGCCCGGCTGCTCGACGCCCTCGCCGCACCCGGCGTGGCGTGCGCGACCGCCGGCGACGCCCACCCCGCCGAGGCCCGCGCGCTCGCGCTGGCCACCCCCGCGCCGGCCGACGTCCCCGCCGTCCGCGACGACCTGCTCGGCGCGGCGCTCGTCGCGCTCGGCGCAGGCCGCGGGGAGGTCGTCGCGGTGCCCGACGCGCGCGTGGCGCCGCCGCTGCCCCGCGGCGCCCAGCCGCCCCTGCCCGCCTTCGGGACGGTGGAGCTCTCCGTCGTCGTGCCGACGCTCGACGCGACCTCCGACCGCCACCGCGCCTGCGTCGCCGCGCTGCGCGCGCACACCGAGGTGGCCCTGGAGGTCATCAGCGTGGACAACGGCCCGATGCCCCAGGGCTTCTCCGCGCCCGTCAACGCCGGCCTGCGCGCCGCGCGCGGGGACTACCTCGTCGTCTGCAACGACGACGTCGAGGTCCTGCCGGGCTGGTGGGCGCCGCTGCGCGCCGCGCTGGACGACGGCACCCCGGTGGCCTTCCCGCGCACGATCGACGGCGCCATGCGCGAGGACTTCGCGGCCTGGTGCTTCGCCCTGCGCCGCGACGCCCTCGACCTCCACGGCGTCGCGCCCGGGGAGTTCCTGGACCCCGGGCTCGTCGTCTGGTTCCAGGACTCCGACCTGCTGGAGCGCCTGCGCCTGGCCGGGACGCCGCCCCTGCTCGTCGAGGGCAGCCGGATCCGCCACGGCCTCAGCGCGACGGTCGGCCTGGACGCCGCCACCCGGCCGGCCTGGGTGAGCGCGCAGATCGCCCGCGACGCCGCCCGGTTCTCGGCGCTGCACGGCGGCGCCGTGGCCGGCGCCGCGCACTGACGCACCCCCGTCCGGACGGATGTGTCCAGACGCCCTGGACACCTATCAAGGTCACCCGGCCCCGGGCCGATGACGACTCCCGCAAGGGGTGCCATGGAGGTGCCCCGCCTCATCACCACATCGAGCCATCAGCAAGGAGCAGATGACCATGTCCCTCCGCATCAACACCAACGTCGAGGCCCTCCAGGCCCACACCCAGCTGTCCAAGACCTCGGACAACCTGGCCAAGTCGATGGAGCGCCTGTCCTCGGGCTCCCGCATCAACCGCGCCGCCGACGACGTCGCCGGCCTGGGCATCTCCGAGAAGATGCGCAGCCAGATCCGCGGCCTCGCGCAGGCCCAGCGCAACATCCAGGACGGCGTCTCCATGGTGCAGACCGCCGAGGGCAACCTCGACGAGGTCCACTCCATGCTCCAGCGCGTCCGCGAGCTCGCCGTGCAGTACAAGAACGGCTCGCTCAGCACGTCCGACCAGGCCGCGATCCAGACCGAGGTCAACCAGCTCGCCTCCGAGATCGAGCGCATCGGCGGCTCGGCGAACTTCAACGGCATCAAGCTGCTGAGCTCGACCTCCTCGGTGAGCTTCCAGGTCGGCGCCAACGACTCCGACCAGGTCTCGGTCTCGCTCATCTCGCTGGGCTCCACCGTCGGCACCGCGGCGTTCAGCCTCGGTGGCACGAGCGTCCTGAGCAGCATCGACGCCGCCATCGGCAGCGTCTCGGCCACCCGCGCGACGTTCGGCGCGGTGCAGAACCGCCTGGAGCACGCGATGGCCGTGCAGGCCGTCTACCAGGAGAACCTGGTCTCCGCCGAGTCGCGCATCCGCGACGTGGACATGGCCTCCGAGATGGCCAACCTGACCAAGACGCAGATCCTGCAGCAGGCCGGCACCGCGATGCTCGCCCAGGCGAACTCCGCGCCGCAGTCCGTGCTGTCGCTCCTGCGCTAGCTCCACCGCAGCACCCGATGGGCCCGAGGGGGGCGTCGTCCGCGAGGACGGCGCCCCCCTCGTCGTCCGCGGGGCTTGAGGCCCGGCGCCCGCGTGCCGATGAGCCCGCAGAGCATGTCGCTGTCCGCCGCCCTCGTCCGCGTCGACGAGCTCCACGCCCTCCTGGGCGCCCGCCCGGCGACGCCCGCCGTCGCGCCCGCGGCCGCGCCGGCGTCCTCGGCGACCTCCGCCTTCGCCGGGCAGCTCGCCACGGCGACGTCCGCCACCGCTGCGCCCACCTCCTACGCCGGCGTGCTCGGCTCCAGCGCGATCGCGCCCGGCGCCCTCGCCGGCGCGGGCGGCCCGGCCGGGCCCGGCGCCGCCGCGCTCGCCGCCGCCCAGGGCCAGGTCGGCGTGACCGAGCAGCCTCCCGGCAGCAACGACGGCCCGCAGATCGCGACCTACCGCCAGGCCACCGCCGGCGCGGGCGTGGGTCCGTGGTGCGCGTACTTCGTGTCGTGGGCGGCCGCGCAGGCCGGGACGCCCATCGGCGAGCAGGGCCAGGGCCTCGGCTCGGTCGCCGCGGTGGCCGACTGGGGCCGGCGCACGGGCCGCGAGCTGCCCGCGGGGAGCGTCCCGCAGCCCGGCGACCTCATCGTCTGGGGCGGCCGGCACATCGGCATGGTCGAGTCGGTCGGCACCGACGGCTCGATCCACACGGTGGAGGGCAACTCCTCCGACGCCGTCTCCCGGCGCACGTACGGCGCCGACGGCGGCGGCGCGACGAGCTACGTCAGGTTGGGCTGAGGCGGCTCGGGGAGCTCCGGGAGCTCCTCGCCGCCGGCGGCCGCCGCGGCGCGGTTCTCGTCCTGCACGGCGAGCAGGACCTCCTCGCGGTGCACCGGCACCGACCGGGGCGCGTGCACGGCGATGCGCGCGATGTTGCCGCTGATCTCCAGCAGCTCCACCCGCACGTCGTCGCCGATGACGATGCGCTCGCCGACGCGGCGGGTGAGGATGAGCATGCGTCGAGCGTAGATGGTCGGCGGACCTCAAGGCGCAGGGCGCCGGCGCCGATGCCACCCCCATGGTCGACCCGACGCGCCAGCGCTGGCTGCGCACCATGGACTTCCGTCGCCCCGCGACCTTCTCCACCGACCAGGAGCGGCGCATGCGCCGGCTCATGGAGGCCTTCTGCGCCACCGCCGCCCAGCGCGTGGCCGCCGAGCACCGCCTGCCCGTCGAGCTCGAGGTCATCGACGTCCAGCAGCTCACCTGGGCCGACGCCTTCGGCCTCCTCCCCGACGACTCCGTGCACGGCACCCTGGCCACCGCCCCGCACGGCGGCCGCCTGCTGCTCTCCAGCCACAAGCCGCTGCTGTGCACCGCGCTGGAGGGCCTGCTCGGCGGCGACGCGACCGAGGCGCAGCTGCGCGAGCTGACCCCGCTGGACCTCATCGTCGTGCGCCGCCTGCTCGGCACGTTCGTCGAGGCGCTCTCGGGCCTGTGGTTCGACCAGGCCGCGACCACGCTGTCGCTCGTGGAGGTCGACGACGTCCCCGAGGCGGTGAAGGTCGCCTCGGCGTCCGAGCCGACCCTCGCGCTGACCCTCGAGGCGCGCCTGCACCGCCTGTCGAGCATCGTCTCGGTGCTGGTCCCCTCCTCCGCCTTCGCGCCCGTCGCGGCCGCCTTCTCCCAGCCCGACGACGCGGCGCCGCCGCCCGACGCCCGCACCGCCGCCGACCTGCGCCACCGCCTGGAGCAGGTGGACGTGGAGCTGCGCACGGAGATCGCCCAGACGACGCTCGCGCTGGAGGAGCTCAGCGCCCTGCGCCCCGGCGACGTCGTGCGCCTCGACGGCCGCGCGGGCGACCCCGTCACGGTCTTCGTCGACGACACGCCGGTCTACGCCAGCCGCGCCGGGCGCTCCGGCACGCGCCGCGCCGTGCAGGTGCTCGCGCCCATCGAGGTGCCGGCGTGACGCGCGAGCAGGCCCTCCTGCGCCTGGGCGAGACGCTGGCCGACGCGCTGCGGACCTCGCTGGCCGCGCGTGGCGCCGAGCCGGCCGGCGTCGACGTCGCCGCGGTCGCCGAGGGCGTGGATCCCCTGGCCGACAGCGCCGCCCCGGCGGTGCTCGCCACGGCGCGCTCGGTCGACGAGGCCGTCGGCGGCAGCCTGCTCGTCCTGGGCGTCGACGCCGCGCGCCAGCTCGCCTCCCTGATCTCCGGCGAGGGGTCGCGGCCCGGCGACGTGGGCCTGTCCGAGCGCGAGCTCGACGCGCTGGCGCCCTGCGTCGAGGAGCTCATGCAGGCGACGGCCGTGGCCATGGGCGCGCTCCTCGACGAGGAGGTCGCCACGTCCAGCCCCTCGCTGCGGGTCGCCACGCACCTCGAGGGCGCGCTCCCCGACCTCGAGCGCGCGGGCCAGGCCTGCCGCGTCGCCTTCACGCTCTTCGGGACCGACTGCGCCTTCGTGCAGGTCCTCCCCCACGCCGCGATCGTCCGGATGACCGGTGCCCGCGACGAGCTGCCGACGCCGGGCGGGCCCGCGGTGCCCCTGCGCGAGACGCTGCGGCGCATCGACGTGCGCGTGTGGGCCGAGCTCGGCCGCGCGCGGATGCCCTCCGGCCGGGCGAGCGCCCTCCCCGAGGGCGCCGTGGTCGAGCTGGACCGCCTCGTGGAGGAGGAGATCGACCTCTACGCCGACGGCATGCGCTTCGCCCGCGGTCGGCTCGTGGTCGACGACGAGGGCGCGCTGAGCGTCCGCATCGAGTCGCTGGCCGACCCGGAGCCCGTCGCCGCGGGCTGAGGACCCGGGGCCGAGCCCCGAGGCCTCAGCCGAAGAGCGGGGCCCGCAGGTCCGCCTGGACCTGGTTGAGCACCTGGTGGCCGCGGCCGCCGACGACGACGATGGGCGCGGCGAGGTTGGCCGCGAAGCCGCCGGCGTCCTGCGCGCGGACGGTCACGTAGACCTCCGCGGCGGCCGGGTCGTCGATCCCGATGCGGGCCTGGTCGTCGTCGGACAGGCGGACCTCGTAGTCCGGGAAGAACGCCCACGGCGAGGTGACGGGCAGCGCGAGGGCCGGGTCCTCCAGCGAGTGCAGCCAGCGGAACGCGCTGTCGGGCCCGTGCGGGACGAGCGCGTAGCGGTGCCCGCCCAGGCCCATCAGGCCGACGGGGAAGTCCAGGACGTCGTCGTCGTCGAGCTCGAGCTCGCCGAAGCGCGAGGAGCGCAGCGTGTGGGTCATGGGGTGGGTCCCTCCGGCCGTCGGGGTGGTGGTGCTCACAGGAAGTCCATCAGCGACGTGCCGACCAGCGAGCCGGTCGCCTTGAGCGCCGCCTGGTAGGCCTGCTGCTGCTGGGTGAGGCTGATGAGCGAGGAGGCCAGGTCGGCGTCCTCCAGCCCGGAGATCCCCTTCGTCGTGGCCAGCGTCGCCTCCTGCAGGCGCGAGGTCGCGGCGTCGATGCGCTGGCGGCCCGCGCCGACGGCGACCGCCGCCGTCGCGGTCGCGTCCTGGGCGCCGGTGAGCGCCGTGAGGTCGGCGCCGCCGAGCGCGGCGGTGTCGCCCGAGGTGAGGTGCGCCTGGATGGAGCGCAGGACGTCCAGGAGCTTCCCGTCCCCCCCGCCCGAGCCGAAGAGGTCCGAGCCGACGACGGGGTTGGCGCGCACGCCGACGCCGGGGCCGACGGACTGGGCGATCGTGCCGTCGTTGCCCTGGTAGGCGTCGCTCGAGGCCGCGTAGGGCGGCGTCCCGACCGCCGTGCCCGCGAAGACGTAGCCGTCGGGGGACTGCGCGTTGGCGAGGTCCTTGACGCCGGCGATGATCCCGCCGAGCTCGGCCGCGATGGCCTGCCGGCCGGCCTCGCCCGTGGTGGCCGAGGCGCCGCGGACGGTGAGCTCGCGGACGCGGGCGAGCGACTCGGAGATGCCCTGCAGCGCCGTGTCGGCGGTGTCGAGCATGAGCCCGGCGCTCTCCGCAGCGTCCTGCTGGGTGCCGACGGCGGAGAGCTTGTCGCGCAGCGCGAGGGCGCGCGCGGTGCCCGTGGGGTCGTCGCTGGGCTTGGAGATCCGCTTCTGGCTCGTGGCGAGCTGCGTGGCGTCCGCGAGCTGCGACGTCGCGCGGGCGACGTCGGCGAGCTGGCGGGCGTGGAGCATGCCCTGGGTGACGCGGACGCTCACAGCCCGACCCTCCCGGTGCGGTTGATGAGGATGTCGAGCGTCTCGTCCATGGTCGAGAACGCCCGGGAGGCGGCCTGGTAGCCGCGCTGGAAGCGGGTCAGGTTGATCATCTCCTCGTCGAGCGACACGCCGTTGACCGACTGGCGGCGGTCGTCGGCGGCGGCGGCGAGGCGCCCGGAGACGTCGGCCTGCGTGGCGGCGCCCGCCACCTCCGCGCCCATGCGGGCCACGAGCGCCTGGTACTTCGCCGTGGCGCCCGACGTGCCGGTCCGCGACGCCGCGATGGCCTGGGCGGTGCTGCCGTCGCCCGGGCCGCCGGGCCCCGCGACGACGAGCGACGGGCTGGCGCGCACCTGCGCGCTGACGGCCAGCGTCGCGGCGGTGGTGCCGGTGAAGAACCCCGGCGACGCGCCGTTGACGGTGGAGGCGAGGGTCGCGGCGACGTCGTCGAGCGACGCCTCGTAGCTCCCGAGCGGGCCGCCGGCCGAGGCCAGGGAGGCCAGGGCACCCAGGCGCCCGCTCTGGGGCGTGGTCGTCGGGGCCCAGGTCGAGGCGCCGCCGGTGACGACGGGCTCGCCGTCGAGCATGACGTCCAGGGAGCCCGAGCCCCCGTCGGTCGTGGTGACCTGCCCGAAGCCGGAGAGCTCGTCGAGGATCGCGTCGCGCCGGTCGAGCAGGTCGTTCGGGGCCTGCCCGGCGCTCGTGCCGCGCCGGATGCCGTCGTCGATGGAGGCGAGCTCCTTGGAGAGCTGCGCCACCGGGCCCGACGGACCACGGAGCTGGTCGAGCTGCGAGGCCGCCGAGCCCCGCAGGGCCGCGATGCCGCCCTGCAGCGAGGAGAGCGCCGCGGCGGCGTTCTGGCCGGCCTGCACGACGCCCGCCTTCGCCGCGGCGCTGTCGGGGTGCGCCCCGAGCGTCGCCCAGGCGTCGTGGAAGCTCCCCAGGACGGCGTTGAGGCCGGCGTCGGTCGGCTCGGCGAGGAGGTCCTGCGCGTAGGACAGCGCCTGCGCGGTCATCTCGCTCGACCCGGACGCCGTCGTCTGGGCGCGCAGCTGGAGGTCCCCGAAGAGGTCGCGCGTGCGGCGGTACTCCACGACGTCGACGCCCTGGCCGAGCTGGGCGCCCGCGCCGGTCTGGACCGCGCCGGCCTCGACGGTGACCGGGCGGGTCGCGCCGAGCACCGCCTGCTGGCGGGTGTAGCCGACCGTCTCGACGTTGGCGATGTTGTGCGCGGTGGTGTCGAGCGCCGCCTGCTGGGCGAGCAGCGCCCGCAGGGAGAGGTTGAGGCCGCTGAAGCTCCCGATCGGCATGCCGGCCTCAGGCCCTCAGGTCCAGGCCGCCGGCGAAGGTGGGCGCCCGCGGCGCGACACGCCGGTCGGCGTGGTGGCCGGCCCGGACGCCCCCGGGCCCGTAGCCCGGGTCGTCGGACCCGGTGAGGGTCCGCACGAGGTGGTCGACGAAGGCGAGCTCCTGGCGCATGAGCAGGCGGTTGGCGCGGTGCTCGCGGACGATCTCGTCGAGCAGGCCGCGGAGCTCGGCGCTCGCGGCGCGGGCCTGGTCGGCCTCCGCCGGATCCAGCAGCGAGGCGAGCGCCTCGAGGTCGACGGCGTGGCCCGGCAGGCCCAGGGCGCTCCCCGCGCGCAGCAGGACGGTGGTCCGCTCGCGCTCGAGCTCCCCGCGGCGCTCCATCTCGGCCTGGATCGCCGCGACGCCCACGAGCACCTCCTCGACCTCGCGCTCGCGGATGGCGCGGCCCTGCTCCAGGACCAGGTCCAGCAGGCGCCGGGCGGAGGCGAGCTGCGCGTCGAGGTGCGCGAGCACGGTCGCGCCGTACGGGGTGACGCCGGCCAGGGCGCTCACGCGCCGGCTCCCCGGGTGGGCTGCGGGCCCGCGACCGCGTCGGCCAGCGTCTGGGCGAAGAGCGAGCGCACCTGCTGCTGGGCGGCGTCGTCGCCGGGCATCGCGCTCTCGGCGAGCTGGCTGGTGAGCTGCTGCATGAGGATGCGCTGGGCCGCCTGGGCGGCCACGTCGCCGACGGGGTTCATCGCTTGATCTGGTTGGCGATCTCGGCCGCCTGGTCGGCGACCTGGATGGCGCGCGAGGTCAGCGCGTAGGCGCGCTGGGCGCTCATCATGTCCGTCATCGCGGTGGCGGTGTCGGTGCCGCTGGCCTCGAGGGAGCCCTGCACGACGGTGGTGCGGGCCGCGGCCCGCGGGGTGCCGCTCGCCCGCGTGGGCGTGAGGGTGTTGTCCCCCGCGGCCTGCAGGCCGCCGGGCGCGGGGACCTGCACCACGGAGATCCGGCCGACCTGGCGGCCCTGCACGCTGACCGCGCCGGCGGAGCTGATCTTCACGTCGCCGGCGGCCGTCCCGGCGGGGAGCTGCACGGGCGGATCCAGCAGCAGCCCGGAGCTCGTGACCAGGCGCGAGCGGCTGTCGATGGTGAGGTGGCCGTCGCGGGTCAGCGCCTGGCTGCCGTCCGCGCGGCGCACGGCGATGTGGCCCGGGCCCTGCAGCGCCACGTCGAGGGGCGCGTCGGTGCTCTCGAGCGCGCCCTGCGCGGTGGAGCGGCCGATGTCCGTGGCGCCCGCCCCCGTGCCGAGCTGCACGCCGCGGGCGGTGCCGGGCTGGCGCTGGTCGTAGACGAGGTCGCGGAAGGCGACGCGCACGGGCTTGTAGCCCGTGGTCGACGTGTTGGCCAGGTCGTTGGCCGCCGCGTCGATGCGGGCCTGCTGGGCAGCCATGCCGGCTGCCGCTGCGTACATGCCGTCGAGCAAGGTCTGGGGTCCTCGGGTGGGGAAGGGGCGCCGGACCTCCGCCTCTGGGCGGGCCAGCCGTTCGCGCTCCGTGGTCGAGTGCCTCTTCGGCAGTCCGGCGTCCGGACATGAGCCCCTCGACGCATGTGGGAGTCGACCATCCGGCCGGTGGTGCGTCTACGTTGCCTGGCGCGTGCCCCTCAGGCCCCCTCCCCCTCCCACCGTCGGCGAGCCCTCGGCCGCCGACGTCGTCTCCTCCTGCCGGGCCCTGGCCGCGACCCTGCGCACGGGCGACCACGCCCTCGACGACCGCGCGCTGCGCCTCATCTTCGGGCTCGGAGCCGTCACCCCGTCGGTCCGCCAGGCCATCGGCCGTGAGCTCGAGCGGGCCGGGCTGGAGCTGCGCGGCACCGGCGCCCGCGCTCCCCTAGTCGTCCACCAGGGCGATCCGGCCGCGGCCGACGGGCTGCGCCTCGGCGGCGGGCGCCGCCGCGGCGCGCTGGCCGGCGCCGTCGCCGTGGTGGTGGCCGCGTTGCTCGCCGCGACGGCGCTGGGCGGCGGCGGGGACGATGGCGGCGTCCCGCGCTCGGCCCGGATGACGACCCCCACGACCGCGACCGCGACCGCGGCCCGGCCCGTGCCCGTGCGGGAGACGCCCGCCTTCGCCGCCGCTGAGCGGGCCGCCGAGGCCGACGCCTACGACCGCGCGCTCGTGCTCGCCCGTCCGCTCGGCGCCGACGCCGAGGCGGCGATCTCGCGCAAGGCCGGACGCCGCCTGGCCGCGCGGGCGCGCATCGCGCTCGTCGACGGCGACCGCGGCCGGGCGCGGAGGCTGCTCCTGCGCGCCGCGGACTTCGAGCCGGGCCCGGAGGTGGAGGCGGCCCGCGCCGCCCTGCGGGCGGCCGAGGGGCGCGCCCGGCAGCGGGCGCAGGAGCAGGCGGCTGCCGCAGCCGCGGCCTCGGCGGCGGCCGCCCAGCAGGAGCAGGAGCCCGTGCCGGACACGACCGCGGCGCCCGAACCGGTCGCGCCCGCGGCGACCGTCCCCGCGGGCTAGTTCCCCGCGACGATGCGCCCGGACTGGCGCAGCGACTCGTCGATCGTCGTGATGGCCTTCTGGCCGGCCTCGTAGGCACGCAGGGAGGCCATGAGGTCGACCACGGTGCGGGTCGGGTCGACGCCCGAGCCCTCCAGCGCGCCCGTGCGGACCGTCCCGGCGCCGCGGCCCGTCGCGGTCCCGGCGAAGAGGCTGTCGCCCTGCTTGCGCACGCCGTCGACGGCGAAGAGCCCGACCCGCTTGGCGTCGACCTTCCCGTCGGCCCCGACGACGACGGGGCGGCGGTCCGGCCCGAGCACCGCGTTGCCCAGCTGGTCGACCAGGCGGCCCTGCCCGTCGGCGGCGAAGGCGCCGTTGCGGGTGAAGCGCTCCCCCTGCGGCGTCTGCACGGCGAAGTACCCCTCACCGACCACGGCGAGGTCGAGCGGCTCGTCGGTCTGCTTGACCGCCTGGGGGCGCAGGTCGGTGACCGACTGCATGAGCCCGACGCCCGTGCTCTGCGGGCCGACGACCTCGCCCGTGCGGGTGTTCTCCAGCAGGACGTCGCCGAAGGAGCGCTGCGCGACGCGGTCGGCCTTGTAGCCCGCGGTCTCCGAGTTGGCCAGGTCGTTGGTGAGCTGGTCCTGGCGCGCCTGCTCGGCGAGCATGCCGCTGGCTGCGATGTAGAGGCCGCGTTCCATGTAGGGATCCTCGTCGGCTGCCGATGGGGGGAGCTTGAGCGCTCCCACGGCGATCACGTTGGCGCCCCTCTCCCGCCTGCCCGGCCTGGACCTCGTGCTCGTGGTCGGCCGGACCCTCGCGGGGCGTGTCCTGGAGCGCCAGGGTGCCCACGGGCTGCTGCTGCTGGCGGGCACGCCGCTCGTCGCCCAGCTGCCGCCGGACGTCGCCGCGGGCACCCGCCTGCGCCTGCGCGTCACCGAGGCCGGCCCGGAGCGCGTGCGCCTCGAGGTGCTGCCCGAGCAGGCCGCGGGCACCACCGCGTCCGCCGAGGCCTCGGCGGCGCCGCCGCCGGCCGCGACCGTCGGCCTGCCCGGCGGCGCCGTCCTGCGCGTCCTGGAGGACGGCCGGAGGTCGCGCGATGCGTCCGACGCGACCTCCGGCGGTCGGTCGGTGGCCCTGCGCCTGGACTCCCCCACGCTCGGCCGCATCGACCTGCGCGTGAGCGCCGACGCCGTGGCCGTGCACCTGCCCGACGGGCTGCCGTCCGCGCTGGCCACCGCGGCCGCGGGGGCGCTCTCCGCGGCGCTCGGCGGCGCGCAGGTCACCGTCCACCCCCGCACGGCGACCCTCGACCGGCATGCCTGAGCTCCCTTCGCGGCGAGCGGTCGCCCTGCGCTACGAGCCCACCCGCGACCGGGCCCCCGTGGTCGTCGCCACGGGCTCGGGCCTCGTCGCCGACGCGATCCTGCAGCGCGCCCGCGACGCGGGCGTCGCCGTGCGCGAGGACCCGGCCCTCGCCGAGGCGCTCCGCGCGCTCGAGCTGGGCGGAGCGATCCCCGAGGAGCTCTTCGGCGCGGTCGCCGAGGTCCTCGTCTGGTCGGTGTCGCTCGACCGCCGGGCGCGCGGTCAGCGCCTCCGCGCCGTGATCAGGTACTGGTAGACCGACAGGCGCTGCTCGGCCTGGACGCGGTCGGCGCCGAGCGCGACGGCGGCGTCGACCAGCGGCTCGCAGCCTGCCGCCAGCGGCAGGACCGAGGCCCCGATCTCCGTCGGCACGAGGCCCACCTCGTCGAGCATGACCAGCGCCTCGTGGCGCGTGAAGAAGTGCACGTGGGACTTGTCGAGCAGCCCGGCCTGCTCGTAGGTGAAGCGGTCGTGGCCCAGGAGCGGTCCGACGACGCTCCAGTGCCCGATGTTCGGGATCGAGATGATCACGACGCCCTGAGGGCTGAGGTGCTCCCGCACGAGCTTCAGCACCCGGGCCGGGTCGTTGAGGTGCTCGAGCACGTCGCCGAGCACCACCGCGTCGAGCGCGCCGCGCTCCACCGGCAGGGCGACGATCTCGTCGAGGTCGTCCTCGATCACCTCGTCGAGGCGCGTCCGGGCGATCGCGGCGATCTCGGGCACCACCTCGATGCCGATGGTGCGCGCGCCCTGCCGCGCGGCGACCGCGGCGCCGAGGCCGCCCGACCCGCAGCCGATGTCCAGGAAGGTCCGGGCCGACAGCGGGATGCGCTCGAGCATCTCCGGGCGGACGTTGTCGTAGTAGCCCGCGACCACGTCGTCGACGGTGTGCGCGCCCGCCGCCCGGGGGCGCCCGGGCGTCGTCGGCGGCGGCGTCGTGCCCCAGCGCTCGCGGAACGCCCCGTCGGCGGCGTGCCAGCCCTCGTCGACGACGCGGTCCTCCCGGCAGTGGTGGTGGACGGCGGTGTCCATGACCCGCACGCGGCGGCCCGCCGCGCGGGCCTGGAAGCAGAGGTCGACGTCGTAGCCGTCGAAGCCCGCGGCGCCCTCGTGGGTGAAGCGCAGCTCGCGCACCGCCCACGGCGAGAGGACCATCAGGAGCCCGTCGACGGCATCGGCGTCGGCGGGGGCCTGCGCGCCGGTGACCTCCCCGCGGGTCTCGGTGACCCGCCCGACGACCTCGCCGTCCCACCAGGCCAGCGAGGTGACGTCGCGCGCGCCGACGGCGCCGCACACGGCGACCTCGGGATCGGCGAGCTCCGCGCGGACGCGGTCGCAGAAGTCGTGGTCGAGCAGCTCGGCGTCCTGGTGCAGGAACACGAGGGCCTCGAGGTCGTCTAGGCCGGCGAAGTGCTCGAGCGCCTCGTCGTAGCAGGCGTGCAGCGAGCCGCCGTCGGCGGTCAGCTCGGCCACGGGGGCGCCCTCCTCGATGACCCGGCGCAGGCCGGGGACCGCCCCGCGGGCGTACGTCTCGGGGTCCGACACGGCCACGGCGAAGGCGATCACCCGCGCTCCATCGGGCGGCGGGCGCCGCGGCTTGAGCCCCGGACCCGCGAGCGTCAGTCCGCGTCGCGCTCACGGGCGAGGCGGACCTCCCGGGCTACAAGGTCCGCCGCCCCCGGGCTCAGCTGCTCGAAGAGGACGACCCGCAGCGACGGCGACGGCGCGCGGATGATCCGGCCGCCGGCGCGCAGCGGATCGGCGGCCGACTCCAGGCGCAGCTCGAGGCGCATTCGGGCGCCCAGCGGGAGCTGGGTGCCGTCCTGCACGAGCGCGCCGCCGACCGACAGGTCGCGGGTGCGCACCCGCCAGAGCCCCTCGAGGCGGTCCGGGACGAGCACGAGCTCGCGCCCGACGTGCGCGCGCTCGTGCAGGCGCCGGTACGTGGAGGTCCGCACGAAGCGCACGTGCCGCGGGCGGGCGCCGACCTCCAGCCGTCCCTCCAGGCGCGCGTCGCCGACGGAGACGAGCGTCGCCTCCACGCCGTCCAGCGCCCCGCTGATCCCCCGCTCGTCGAGCTCGACGTCGGCCGTGCCCGCGTGCGCGGCGAGCACCCGCCCGCCGAGGTGCCCGAACCCGGCGACCAGCAGCACGACGCGATCGCGGTCAGGCCGGGGGTCGGGCTCGCGGCGGCGCAGCAGCACCTCGACCAGATCGGCAGGCCGGCCCGGCGCATTGAGGGCCGCGCGACGATCGCGGACGGGGAGAGCCGGAGAGGGGACTCGAACCCCTGGCCCCTTCATTACAAGTGAAGTGCTCTACCAGCTGAGCTACTCCGGCCTGAAGTCGGTCAGACGGTAGTCCTTGGCCCACCTCACGTGACGCTCCTGGTTGTTCGCCGTCGGCTCGAGGCGGAGAAGCGCCGAGCTGCGGCAGGCATCCTCGATGGGCACCATCCACGTCTCCTGAAGCGCTGGGCAGTGGACGGCGAAGAAGTCGATCTCCCCGACGTACCCCCTCGACCGGCTGCCCTTCGTGTTGCTCGTGACGCTCTGGGTGCTGAAGGCGACGCCACCACGGCTGATGCGTCCGGTCTTCACCTGAACACGCAGGACGCGCGTGCCGACGTCGAGCAGCAGGTCCGCCCGCGAGTTGAAGTTGAACGGCGTGTAGACGTCGAAGCCCAACCGCGTGAGCTCCAACATCACGGCCGCCTCCGACCGGATCCCGACGTCGACGGGGTGCATGGACAGCGCCATGTCGAGACCTCGCACGACGCGTCGGACAGAACGTACGTTCGTCTCGGGGGCTCAGGCGACGCGCCGCGCCGGCGGCAGGCCCGCGGCCCGCGCGACGAGCACGCCCAGGCGGCGGGCGTCCTCCGGGCGCAGCTCGGCGAAGGTCACGTCCTTGCCGCGCGCGGTGCCGATCGTCAGGGCGGCGCGGCGGCGCAGCAGCCGGCGGGGGCGCACGTGGACGTGCTCCACGTCGCGCCAGCGCAGGGAGCGCACCCGGCCGGAGATGCTGTCGTCCTGCAGCCAGAGCAGGCGGCGGTCCGTCATGAGCAGGAGCGTGGCCGGCGAGGCCCAGGTCGCGCAGGGCAGGACCTCCTCCACCGGCTCGTCGCGCTCCAGCGCGGCGCGCAGCTCTCCGCCGATGCGCCGGCGGACGCGCTCGGGCAGCCACCCCGCGCGGACGGGCGCCTGCGCGCCGGCCGCGCGGCGGGCGCCGGCGGCCGCGGCCTCCGCGACGGTCGGGGGCTCCTCGGTGCCGTCGCGGACCGCGGCGTAGGCCGCGTTGAGCTCGGCCATGCGCCGCTCGGCCTCGGCGGTGTCCCCGGCGCGATCGGGGTGCCAGCGCTTGGCCGCCC
Organism: uncultured Solirubrobacteraceae bacterium; assembly: GCA_964250185.1. Taxonomy (GTDB): domain Bacteria; phylum Actinomycetota; class Thermoleophilia; order Solirubrobacterales; family Solirubrobacteraceae; genus Paraconexibacter. The sequence goes on from CAXUES010000004.1 coordinate 20,249, forward strand.
GGCGGTAGGCGACGTGGGCCTCCTCGGGGGAGGCGTCCGGGCCGATCCCGAGCACCGCGCGTGCGTCCACACCGCACATGATGGCCGCGATGATGGCGCGATGCCCGCCATCCTCCGCGGTCCGCGTGTGACCCTCGTCGGCGTCGAGCCCGCCCACCACGCCCGGCTGCGCGCGCTGCACGCCACCCCCGAGGTCGCCCGCTGGTGGCACGCCGTGCCCGACGCGTTCCCCGACGAGGACGAGCGGACCCTGGGCCGCACGATCCTCCTCGGCGAGGAGGTCATCGGCTTCGTCCAGTACGACGAGGAGCTCGAGTGGCACTACCGCTCGGCCTGGCTGGACATCTTCGTCGGCCCCGACCACCAGGGCCGCGGCCTGGGCACCGAGGCCCTCGCGGTGCTCTGCGCGCACCTCGTCGACGACCGTGGCCACCACCGCCTGCTCATCGATCCCGACGAGGGCAACGCCCCCGCGCGCTCGAGCTACGCGAAGGTCGGCTTCCGCACGGTCGGCACGCTGCGGCGCGCCACCCGCTTCGACGACGGCTCCTACGGCGACGCGGTGCTGATGGAGCTCCTCGCGGAGGAGCTCGTGCGGCCCTGAGCTACTTCGCGCGCCAGGCGTCGCCCGTGCGGGCGAGGGTGAGCTCGGACCAGCCGCCGCCGGCCGCGCGCACGCGGAAGACGGCCTCGTCGGCGTCCTTGCCCGGCCGGTCGACGACCTGCACGAGGTGCAGCTCGTCCACGGCGCCCTCGGCGAAGGCGTGGTGGGCGGCCGCCTCGAGGCCGTCGCGGTCCCAGCCGTTGTCGTCGGCGTGGGCGTCGGCCAGCGCGGTGTTGGCCTGCTGGACCTGCGCGAGCAGGCGGGAGCGCTGCGCGCGCTCCCGGCGGCCGGCGGCCACGAAGCCCCCGACGACGAGCAGCACGACGAGCGCGGCCAGGACGATCAGGATGATCGCGAACGCGCTCACTGCGCCGGGACGTTAGTCGAGCCGACGGGCGCCGGACCGCTCAGACGAGCACGTCACGGCTGGTCAGGTGCGCGCCGACCTTGCGCTTGACGCGCTGCAGGGCGTTGTCGACGGTCTTGGTGTCGCAGCCGATGCGCTCGCCGATCTCCTCGTAGCTGCGCCCGTCGAGGTACAGGGCGAGCACCCGCGACTCGAGCTCGGAGAGCGCGGTGGACAGGCAGCCCACGAGCGCGCGGAGCTCCTCGGTGGAGATGACCTGGTTGACCGGGTCGTGGACGGTCGGGCCCGGGAGGATCTCGTCCATCGTCGGTTCACCCTCGCGGACGCCGCCGGCCGGCGAGGCGGAGAACGAGACGTACTGGTTCAGCGGCGTGTGCTTGTTGCGCGTGGCCGTCTTGACCGCGGTGATGATCTGCCGCGTGATGCACAGCTCCGCGAAGTTGCGGAAGCTCGACTCGCGGTCGGAGCGGAAGTCGCGGACCGCCTTGTAGAGCCCGACGAGGCCCTCCTGGATGAGGTCGTCGCTGTCGCCGCCCGTCAGGAAGTACGACGAGGCCTTCAGCCGCACGAAGCCGTAGTAGCGCCGGACGATGCGGTCGTAGGCGGTCGGGTCGCCCTGCTTGGCGAGGGCGATCAGGTACCCGTCCTCGACCTGAGGTTGAGGGTGAGCCTGAAGCGAACGGAGGGGGGCCACGGTGAGTCCTTCCGGCCTGATCCCAGGCACGGTCGTAGGGCTCAGCGGCGCGCGCCTCCCCTGGCGCCATCTGAAGAGAGTACGTCGCGCGGCTCACCTGATCTCAGGCTCCACTTGACGGTTGCTGCGCGGCAGCCTACAGGTCCGCGGACCCAGGTCAACGAAGTTCGGACAGAACGCAACACCGCTTGCAGACGGCGGCTCTGGTCGCCGCCGGGACGTGCTTGGCTCAGGCGCGCTGGCGCACGGCCTCGTACAGCAGCGCGGCGGCCGCAGCGCTCACGTTGAGCGACTGCACGCGTCCCGCGAGCGGCAGCGCCACGAGCTGGTCGCAGGCGGCCTGGACCCGGGGCCGCAGCCCCTTGCCCTCCGCGCCGAGGACGAGCACGCAGCCCCCGTGGTAGTCGGGCTGGTCCCAGGCGACGGCCTCCGGGGCGTCGCCCGCGGCGCCGTAGGTCCAGGCGCCCGCGGCCTTGGCCTCCCCGAGGAAGTCGGCGACGTTGCGCACCCGCGCGATGGCGAGGTGCTCCACGGCGCCGGCCGACGCCTTGCAGGCCGCGGGGGTCACCTCGGCCGAGCGCCGCTCGCCGATGACCAGGCCCGCCGCGCCGGCCCCCTCGGCGGTGCGGGCGATCGCACCCAGGTTCTGCACGTCCTGCACCTCGTCGAGCACGACGATGAGCGGGGACTCTCGCGCGAGCAGCTCGGCGGCGCCGGCGTAGTGGTAGGGATCGACCTCGGCGCAGATCCCCTGGTGGCCCTCCGAGCCCGCGCGCCGCGCGACCTCGTCGCCGCCCACGACCGTCGGGTTCGGGCGTCCGGGCCCCCCGGCGAGCCACGGCTCGCGCGCGGCCGACTCGGTGCACCACACGCCGCGCACGCGCCGCCGGCCCGCCCGCAGGCACTCGTGCACGGCCTGGCGCCCGTAGATGACCATGGTCATGCCGGCACCAGCGTCTGCCCGTCGGCGCCGTCGCGCACGACCCACCCCGCGGCCGCGATCTCGTCGCGCAGCGCGTCGGAGCGGGCGAAGTCGCGTGCGGCGCGGGCGGCCTCGCGCTCCCGGGCGAGCGCGAGCACCGCGTCGGGCGGGCCGTCGCCGCCGAAGCCGTCCAGCAGGTCGTCCAGGCCGAGCACCCGGAGCATCTCGCGCAGGTCGGCGCTCCCCACGGGGGCGTCCTCAGACCGCGCGCGCGAGGCCCACTCGTAGGCCTGGGCCAGCGCCCGGGGCGTGTTGAAGTCGTCGGCCAGCGCGGCGAAGAACGCCTCCCGCAGCGGCGCCGACCACGCCGGCGACGGGCCGTCGACGAGCGCCTCGCCGAGCTCGCGCAGCCGGCGCACGTTGACCGCAGCCTGGTCGAGCGTCGCGTCCGACAGCTGCAGGGGCCCGCGGTAGTGGGCCGAGGAGAGCAGCAGGACGACGACGTCGCGGCCGCGCTCGGCGATGAGCTCGCCGAGCCGCGCGATGTTCCCCACCGACTTGGCCATCTTCTCGCCGCCGAGCTGGAGCATCCCGTTGTGCATCCAGATCGCGGCGAGCTCGGTCCCGCGCGCGGCGCGCGTCTGCGCCGCCTCGTTCTCGTGGTGGGGGAACACGAGGTCGTTGCCGCCCCCGTGGATGTCGAAGCCCACGCCGAGCGCCTCCTCGGCCATCGCGGAGCACTCGATGTGCCAGCCCGGGCGCCCCGCGCCCCAGGGCGCGTCCCAGGCGGTGTCCTCCCCCGGCTTCTGCCCCTTCCACAGCGCGAAGTCCAGCGGGTCGCCCTTGCGCGACTCGCCCTCCAGGCCCTCGCCCTGGTCCATGTCCTCCAGGCGGCGGTGCGACAGCGACCCGTAGCGCTCGTCGGCGCGCACGCGGAAGTAGACGTCGCCGTCCACGGCATAGGCCGCGTCGCGCTCGATCAGCTCGGCGATCAGCGCGACGATCGGCTCGATCGAGGTGGAGGCCAGCGGCTCGACGTCGGGCCGTCCGAGGCCGAGGGCGCCAGTGTCGGCGACGTAGCGCGCGGTCATCTCGGAGGCCAGCTGCGCCGAGGGGACGCCGAGCGGGCGGGCGGCGTCGTAGATCTTGTCGTTGACGTCGGTGACGTTGACCACCAGCGTCACCGCCAGGCCCTCGTGCTCCAGGAAGCGCTTGAGCTGGGAGTAGACGACGAACGGCCGCGCGTTGCCGATGTGGATCGCGTCGTAGACCGTGGGCCCGCACGCGTAGATGCCCGCCCGCCCGGGATCGCGGGGCTCCAGGTCCCGGAGGCCCCCTGAGACCGTGTCGTGCAGGCGGATCGGGCGCATCGAGCGCGCGACGGTAGCCCATGCGCGTGGTTGGCCGGCTGAAGCCTGGATAAGGTGCATCGATGCACGCGGAGCGCGACGCCGCCCTCGAGGAGGCCATGCGGACGCTGCCGTCGCGCTACCTCG
>CAXUES010000005.1:0-5477 GCA_964250185.1 uncultured Solirubrobacteraceae bacterium
CGTCGCCGGCCTCCGCGCCGACCTGCGCCCGGACGGCCTTGTTGAGGCCGAGCAGGAACTCGCCGCCCATCCGCGTGACCTGCCCGCGCCACGTCTCGCCGTGGATCGTCGCGGCGACGGGGAAGCGCTTGGCGCCCTCCCCGAGGGTCGCCACCTGCTCGTCGTCGAGCACCACCGCGGCGGCGGGTCCGCGGGGCTGCAGGGTCGTCGTGATCGTCAGCTCGCCCATGTCGGGCGAGCTTCCCACGCCGACGCGATCTCGGCCACCACGGCGGGGAGGTCCCGGGTGATCCGCCAGCTCGGGTAGCGGCGGACGCGGTACCCGGCGTCGGGCAGCGCGTTGTCCATGCGCCGGTCGCGGTCGAAGCGGCTGTGGCGCAGGTGGTCCTGCGCGCCGTCGACCATGACGACGAACCGGCGGTCGGCCCACAGCAGGTCGACCTCGAACCCCTCCACGACCACGTTGGCCGTCGGCGGCGGGAGCCCCGGCACCACGGCGAGGGCCTGCAGCAGCTCCCACTCGGGCGGCGAGCGCACGTCGTGGCCGCCGGACTGGAGGCGCTCCAGCGCGGCCTCGACCGCGACGCGGGCCTTCCCGCGGCTCGCGCCGCGCAGGTCGCCCGTGCTCAGCAGGAGCCGCTCGCACTCGTTGAGCACGCGGGGGAGGGACCCGGGATGCCAGGCGGCGACCTCCAGGCACATGCGGTGCGGCGTGGTGCAGCGCAGGCCGTCGACCTCCGCGACGTCCTCCTCGCGGAGGCTGGGACAGCGGTGGATCCGCAGGCCGGGGCGTCGGACGCCGGCGCGCGCCGCGGTGACCAGCTCGATGGTGCCGGCGTACTGGGAGGCGCCGTGGCGTGCGGCGGCGCTGAGCCCGGCCAGGGCGGAGCCCGGCACGGCGAGCAGCGCGGCCTGCAGCTTGGCCCCGGGCGCGGGGTTGGCGTGGCCGACGAGGTAGACACCGCTGTGGACGGCCCGGAGGTGCCGTACCTCGACGAGGTAGCCGATCTGGTGACGGGTCAGGCCGGCTTCGAGGAGCTGCCACCGCGCCACGGCACCGCGCTGACGGTCCGCGAGCTCGGCGACGACGAGGCGCGGGGCGGATCGTGCGGAACATGTCCGCTCGATCCGCCCCGTGTCGCCCATGCGGGGAGGCTCGCGCTTCCCCGCGTCACGGATCTACACCGCTTCGCCTCAGAACTCCGACTGCTCGTGCGGGCCCACCACCGCCACCGCGAGCTGCTCCGGATCCACGCGGCGGGCGATGTCGGCGACCTCGTCGAAGGTCACCGAGTCGACGCGGTCGATGGAGACGTCCGGGTCGATCGAGTCGCGGCGCACGATGGTCTGCGCGGCGGCGTAGCGGGCCACGGCGTTGGTGGACTCGAAGGCGAGCACGCGACGGCCGCCCACGTAGGCGCGGGCGCGGGCGACCTCCTCCTCCGTCGGCCCGTCGCGGTGCAGCTCGGCGACGATCTCGCGCATGCGGGTGTAGGCCTCGACGCACTTGGACGAGTCCAGGCCCGAGCCGAGCTGCAGGATCGGCACGTCGGCGTAGGCGTGATCCACCGCGTAGACCGAGTAGCAGAGCCCGCGCTGCTCGCGGATCTCGTCGAACAGGCGCGAGCCCATCGAGCCGCCCAGCAGCGTGGAGTAGATCGACAGCGCCGCGCGCTGCTTCGGGTCGGCCACGTCGACGTCGGGGCGGTACATCATCCGCAGGTGCGACTGGTTGGACTCGCGCGTCTCCACGAGCACCTCGGGTGCGAAGGCGCCCACGGGCACGGGCGACTCGGGAGCCGGGAGCGTCGGGAAGCGCCCGAGCAGCTCGCGCACGGCACCCTCGTCGGAGGCGTGGTCGACGTTGCCGACGATGAACGCGCCGCCGCGCGCGCCGGCCCACTGGCGCTCGCGGAAGGCGACGATCGCCTCGCGGGAGAACGAGCGCAGGTGGTCGGCCGGCCCGAGCACGGTGCGCCCGAGGGGGTGGTCGCCGAAGGAGGCGCGGTCGATGAGGTCCTCGGCCACCGCGGAGGGCTGGTCGTGGTAGCGGGCGATCTCCTGGATGACCACGCCGCGCTCGCGGTCGAGCTCCTCGGCGTCGAGCTTCGGGCGGCCGACGAAGTCGGTGAGCAGGTCGAGCGCCTCCATGGTCGCCTCGGCCCGCACCGTGATGTGGAACGCGACGAAGTCGTGGGAGGTGAAGGCGTTCAGCGAGCCGCCCATCCGCTCGGCCGTCTCGTTGACCTTGCGGTAGTGGTCGTACTTGACGCCGCCCTTGAACACGAGGTGCTCGAGGAAGTGCGCCATGCCGTTCTCCTCGGGGCGCTCGGTGCGCGCGCCCGCGTCGAAGGCGAGCAGGATCGTCGTCGCCCGCGTGCCCGGCAGCGCGATGCGGTGGAGGGGCAGGCCGTTGTCCAGCGTCAGCGAGGAGATCTCGGGCATGGCCCCATTCTCGCATCCGCCCTGCAAGATCCCGTGCGCAAAGCCCCTTGCAGAGCGCCTGGAGGAGCCCTCTGCCACCTAGCATCGCGCCCCGATGGCCATCGTCGAACGTCATGCCCAAGCGCGCCAGCGCGCCGCCGCCTCCGCAGACCAGGCACCCGCCGTCGTCCGCTTCGACGGCGTCTCCAAGACCTACCCCTCCGGGGACGTCGGCCTGACCGACGCCTCCTTCGCCATCCGCCGCGGCGAGTTCGTCTTCCTCGTCGGCGCGACCGGGTCGGGCAAGTCGACGATCATGCGCCTGCTCATCAAGGAGCACGAGCCAACCGCGGGTGCGATCCACGTCGCCGGCCGCGACCTGGCCGACATCACGCGTTCCAAGGTGCCGCTGTACCGGCGCAACCTCGGCGTGGTCTTCCAGGACTTCAAGCTCCTGCCGAACCGCACGGTGCACGACAACGTCGCCTATGCCCTGCAGTGCACGGGCCACTCGCGCAAGGACATCCGCGCGAAGGTGCCGGACATCCTGCGCCTCACCGGGCTGTCGCTCAAGCTCCACAGCTACCCCGACCAGCTCTCGGGCGGCGAGCAGCAGCGCGTCGCCGTGGCGCGCGCGTTCGTCAACCACCCGCCGCTCCTGCTCGCCGACGAGCCCACGGGCAACCTCGATCCCGAGACGTCCATCGGGATCATGCAGCTGCTCTACCGCATCAACCGCACGGGCTCGACGGTGATCGTCGCCACGCACGACCAGGCCATGGTCGACCGCATGCGCCGGCGCGTCATCGAGGTCTCCGGCGGCCGCCTCGTCCGCGACGAGTTCGACGCCCGCTACTCCCAGCAGCCCGAGACCACGGCGGAGTTCGCCGCGCTCATGCGGGGGGAGCCGGCGCCCGCGCCCCGGCGCATGGGCGACCGCACCTCGCTCTTCGACGACGACACGATCGAGTTCTAGCCATGCGCCCCGGGTTCTTCATCAAGGAGGCGCTGCGCTCCGCGCGGCGCAACGCCGTCCCGAGCTTCGCCGCCACGGCCTCGGTGCTGGTCACCGTGCTCGTCCTCGGCGTGTTCATCCCGATCACGCAGGCGACGACCGGCGCGGCCAACGAGGTCCGCGGCAAGGTCCTGGTCGACGTCTACCTCAAGCGCGACGCCACCAAGGCCGACGCCGCCCGCGTCGACCAGCGCCTGGCCCGCACGCCCTACGTCGGCAAGGTCGACTTCGTCTCCAAGGAGGTCGCCTACGCCCAGGAGCGCAAGCGCAACCCCGAGGCCTACGAGCTGCTGGGCTCCAACCCGCTGCCCGACACCTACCGGGTGACGCCGGACAAGCCCGACAACGCGCTGAAGCTGCGCGACGCGCTCTCGCCGCTGACCCCCTCGGGCTCGCGCACGGCGATCGACCCGGCCATCGACTCGGTCCGCAACCGCAAGGACGAGACCTCCAAGATCCTCACCGTCACCCGCGTGGTGAAGTGGGCCATGGCGATCCTCGTCGCGCTGCTCATCGTGGCCAGCGTGCTGCTCATCTCCAACACGATCCGCCTGTCGCTCTTCAGCCGCCGGCGCGAGGTGGAGGTCATGAAGCTCGTCGGCGCGACGGACTGGTTCATCCGCTGGCCCTTCGTCATCGAGGGGATCGTGCTCGGCTCCTTCGGGGCCGCGACCGCGGTCGCGCTGCTCGCCGCGGGCAAGCTCGCGGTGCTCGATCCGATCGTCAGCGACTTCGCGCTGCTGCGCAACACGGGCACCACGTGGAGCTTCGGCGAGCTCATCGCGGTGCTGCTCGTGGCGGGCATCGGCGTGTCGGCCATGGGCTCCGGGCTGAGCCTGCGCCGGTTCCTGCGGGTCTGAGCGCTCCCAGAGGCGGCGCGCGAGCGTGCGCGCCGCTCCTACCCTCTCGATCGTGAAGCGCCTGCTGCTCCCCCTCCTGGCGGTGCTCGTCGCCCTGCTCGGGGGCATCGCCCTGGGTGGGCATCCGAGCGCGCTGCCGGGCTTCGTGCGCGACCCGCTCGTGGGCGACAGGGACACGCGCGTGGTCAACGAGGCGCTCGGGATCGTCCACTCGGAGTACTACCGCTCGATCCCGAAGGCCGACCTGGCCAACGCGGCGCTCTCCGGCGTGGTCTCCTCGCTGGGCGACCGCTTCTCCAACTACTTCCCGCCGAAGGCCTACGCGCAGTTCCAGGAGTCGCAGAGCTCGGAGTTCACCGGGATCGGCACCACGGTCTCCCAGGATCCGCGCGGGCTGCGCATCGGCATGGTCTACGCGGGCTCGCCCGCGGCGATCGCCCGCCTGCGCGCGGGCGACGTGATCGTCGGCGCCGACGAGCGCTCGCTCAAGGGGCTCTCCAGCGAGCAGGCCACCGCGCTCGTGCGCGGGCCGCGGGGCAGCGAGGTGCGCCTGCGCGTGCTGCGCGAGGGGCGCACCATGGGGATCACGGTCAAGCGCGACGTCGTCGCGATCCCGCAGGTGACCACCCGGGTGACCGCGCGGGAGGGGGAGCGCTACGCGATCATCCGCCTGGCCCAGTTCGGCGAGGGCGCCCACGCCCAGGTCGCGGCCGCGGTGCGCGGCGTCATGCGCACCGGGGTGCGGGGGATCGTGCTCGACCTGCGCGACAACCCGGGCGGCCTGGTCACCGAGGCCCAGCTCACCGCCTCGGTCTTCCTCACCGAGGGGGAGGTCGTAACCACGAAGGGCCGCGCGGTGCCCTCGAAGACGCTGGACGCCACGGGGGACCCCGTCGCCCCGCGCACGCCGCTGGTCGTGCTGGTCAACAAGAACACGGCCTCGGCGGCGGAGATCGTCTCGGGCGCGCTGCAGGACGACCACCGGGCCGACGTCGTCGGACAGGGGACGTTCGGCAAGGGCGTCTTCCAGGAGGTCATCGAGCTCTCCAACGGCGGCGCGCTGGACATCACCGCCGGGCAGTACTTCACGCCGGACGGGCGCAACCTCGGCGGCCGCGGGGTGCAGCAGGGCGAGGGCATCCAGCCCGACATCAAGGGCGTGGACGACCCGAAGACCA
>CAXUES010000005.1:5487-23227 GCA_964250185.1 uncultured Solirubrobacteraceae bacterium
GTGCTGGCCGCTGTCGCCGCCCGCGACGGTGCCGATCAGATCTCCTCCGCGCGAGCCGAGGCGCTGACCGTGGTCAAGACCACCCGCGACGAGGGCGCCCGGGCCGCGCTGGCCGCGCTCGCCCGCCAGACGGACGCCCCCTAGGTGAGCCCGAAGAAGGGGCGCAAGCCCCGGCCCGGCCGCGCCGAGCGCGCGGCCCGGCGCGAGGGCGCGGGCCCGCCGCGCGGGCGCTCGGGCGCCGAGGTGCCCCGGGGGGAGCGCAAGGGCCGCCCGCCGCTGCCGCTGCCGCACGACCCCGACGCGCCCGTCCGCGAGGTCCAGGTCGCGCTGCTGGACCTGCGCGGGCGCTTCCTCGTCGCCGAGCCGCTCTTCGAACGTGGGCGCAGGTACACCGTCGACCGCGTCCAGGGCGCCAAGCCGGGCGACCTCGTCCTGCTGCGCCTCCCGAAGCCCGGGCCGGGCCGCGAGCGGCCCGCGCGGATCGAGCGGCGCCTGGGCCGTCCCGACGTCGCCCGCGACGTCATCGAGGCGCTCCTGCTCGACCGCGGCCACGCCCGGCGCTTCCCGCCCGGCGTCGAGCGCGCCGCCCGCAGCGCGGCCGAGGACGTCGCCGCGGGCGAGGACCCCGGCGCCGAGCGGCGCATCGACGAGCGCGACCTGACGACCTTCACGATCGACCCGCCGACCGCGCGCGACTTCGACGACGCGATCTCCTGCGAGGAGCTCGGCCCGCAGCGCTGGCGCGTGCAGGTCCACATCGCCGACGTCGCCGCCCACGTGCGCCCGGGCTCGGCGGTCGACCGCGAGGCCTACGCGCGCGGGACGAGCGTCTACGTCCCCGGCTCGGTCGAGCCGATGCTGCCCGAGGCGCTCTCCAACGAGGCCTGCTCCCTGCGCCCGGGCGAGGACCGCCTCGCGGTGACCGTCGAGTGGGAGCAGCACGGCGCCCGGGTGGTCCGCACCGCGTTCCACCGCACGACGATCCGCTCCGACGCGCGCATGGACTACCCCCAGGTCGACCGGATCTTCGCGCGCGAGGAGGAGGCGCCGGAGGGCATCGCCGGGCCGCTGGCCGCCGCCCGCGCGGCCGCCGGCGCCCTCGGGGCCGAGCGCGCGGGCCGCGGCACCGCCCTGGAGGTCTCGAGCTCCGAGCCGCAGTTCCGCTTCGACGCCGAGGGCGCCGTCGTCGCGGCCGCCCCGGAGGAGCAGACGGAGTCCCACCGGCTCATCGAGCAGCTCATGGTCCGCGCGAACGAGCTCGTGGCCGAGCTCCTGCACGCCCGCGGGATCCCGGCCCTGTACCGCGTGCACGAGCGCCCGCAGCCCGCGGCCGTCGAAGCGCTCATCGAGCGCCTCGCTTCGCTCGGCGTGGCCACGCCGCCGGCCCCGGAGCACCTCGGGCCGGGGGAGGCGGCGGAGGTCGTGGCGGAGGCCTCGGTGCTCGTCGACGAGCACGTCCGGCGGGTGGGCCACGGCCGCCGCGCGCTCACCTCGCTCGTGCTGCGCACGCTCAAGCAGGCCCGCTACCAGCCCGAGGACGTCGGCCACGCCGGCCTGGGCTCGGAGCACTACTGCCACTTCACCTCGCCGATCCGGCGCTACCCCGACCTCATCTGCCACCGGGCGCTGCTCGGCGCGATCGGGGCGGGGGAGGAGGCGCCGCGCGCCGGCACGCTCGTGCAGGCGGGGACGCAGTGCTCCGCGCGGGAGCGCGCGGCGATGGTCGCCGAGCGCGACGCCGACGACATCGCCGGCGCCTTCCTGCTGGAGCGCACGTTGCGCGGGGCGGGCTGGGACACGGCCTTCGACGGCGAGGTGACCGGGCTCATCGGCGCGGGCGCCTTCGTCTCGTTCGGCGACGGCCACCAGGGGATGCTCCCCGTGCGCAAGATGGGCGAGGACTGGTACGAGCTCAACGAGCAGGGCACGATCCTGCGCGGCGAGCGCTCGGGCACGACGCTGCGCCTCGGCGACCCGCTCCGGGTCGTCGTGCGGGGCATCGACGCGCCGCGGGGCCGCGTCGAGCTCGCCTTCGCCCCGGCCTGACGGCGGCGGCATCCCCCGTAGTGGGGCGCGACGATGGACAGATGTCCGGTACGCGTGGCGGGCGCCCGGGCCGACACAGGGAGTGCGCGATGCGGGGGGACATCCCATCGTGCGCCGGCACCGCTCGCCGAGGAGGGAGGACGAACCCGACTCGGCCCCATGGCGGTCGCCGGAGAGCGCCACGGGGCGACAGACCGAACGGCCTGTCGCCCCGTGGACGTTCGCCCCGCGAGGGGTCCCGCGCCACCTAGAGTGGAGGGCGAGATGGCGAAGGGCACCAAGCGCAAGGCGCAACCGGGCGACGTCGCCAGCAACCGCGCCGCGTCGCACCGCTACGAGTACCTCGAGCGGCTCGAGGTCGGCCTCGTGCTCTACGGCACCGAGGTCAAGTCGCTGCGCACCACGGGCGCGCAGCTCAAGGACGGCTTCGCCTCCATCCGCGAGGGCGAGATGTGGCTGCACAACGTGCACATCCCGCCCTATGCGCCGGCCTCGCGCGACAACCACGACCCGGATCGCACGCGCAAGCTCCTCGCCCACGGCAAGGAGATCGACCGCCTCGTGGGCCGCACGAAGGAGCGCGGCCTCACCCTGGTCCCCACGCGCATGTACTTCGCCGGCAACAAGGCCAAGGTGGAGATCGCCCTGGCCCGCGGCAAGGACCAGTACGACAAGCGCCAGGCGCTCAAGGAGAAGGACTCCAAGCGCGAGATGGCCCGCGCCATGCGCGAGGCCAACCGTTAGCCGCGCCCTCCTGCGGCGTGGCGTTCCGACGCGCACCCTCCAGGCCGGCGGCGGGGATGCCGAAGGACCCTCGGTGGACGCGACCCGAGTGGAGAGCCCCGCGCCCGCGGCCGGGCAGGACCTCTCCTGCGCGATGACGGCGGTCCTGCTGCGCCGGGTGCGCGGCGTGCTCGGCGAGGACGGCGTCACCCAGCTGCTCGCCCGCGCGGGCTCGCGGCGCACGCCGGAGCACCTCAGCGACCTCGGCAGCTGGATCGCCTTCGAGGAGGCCCTCGCCCTCTGGGAGGCGGGCGCCGAGCTCTGCGACGACCCGCTGCTGCCCCGCCGCGTCGGCGCCGACGTCGTCGAGCGCCTGGCGGGGTCGGGCACCTCCTCGGCGCTGCGCGGGCTCGGCTCGCCCGAACGTCTCCTGGCCAGCATCGACGTCGTCTCCCGGCGCTTCAGCGCCGTCTCGGAGCTCACGGCCGCCGAGGTGCGCCCCGGCCACGCCGAGGTGCGCATGACGGCGGCGCCCGGGCACCGCGCCCACCGCGCCCACTGCGCGTGGACCGCCGGCCTGCTCTCCCAGTCCTCGGCGCTCTTCGGCCTGGCGCCCGCCGGCGTCGAGCGCCCCGCCTGCCAGGTCGACGGCGCCGACGCCTGCGCCTTCGTGGTCAAGTGGGACCCCGCGGGGGCGGCCCCGGAGGACGCCGAGGCCCGTGCCGACCGGCTCGCCGCCCAGGTCGAGGCGATGTCCGAGCGCCTGCAGACCGTCTTCGACACCGCCGCCGACCTCATCGGACACGGCGACCTGGACTCCACGCTGGAGCGCATCTGCGGCCGTGCCGCCCAGCAGGTGCGCGCGCCGGCCTACCTGCTGGCCGTGCGCGACGGCGACGGGACGCTGCACCGCCACGCCACGGGCTTCGCGGCGACGTGGGCCGACGCGGCCGCCGAGCAGGTGCTGGCCGGCGACCGCGCCTCCCTGCCCGACCACTGGCTCGCGGTCGACGTCCGCTCCGACCTGCGCGACTACGGCACGCTCGCGGCCTGCCAGCACCCGGGCGGGCGCTTCCTCGCGCCGGAGCGCGCGTTGCTGGAGGTCTACGCCCGCTACGCCGCGGTCGCCCTGGACACCGCCACCGCGCTGGCCGAGGCCCGCCGGCAGCAGCACGAGGCGCAGCGCCGCTACGAGGATTCGCGCACCCTGCTGCAGCTCGCCCGTCGCATGGCCGGTGCCGCGAGCTCCGAGCAGGTCGCCGGGCGCCTCGCCGACGCGATCCCCGAGGTCATCGACTGCGACCGGGTCTCGGTCTACCTCTGGTCGGAGGCCGCGGGCGAGCTGCGCCGCGCGGCCAAGAGCTCCGTCGGACCGGAGGCCGATGCGCCGACGGGCGTGGCCGTGTTCCGCCCGGAGGAGCGACCGGGCCTGGCCGAGTGGCTGCAGGACCCCGATCCCCAGCCCGCCTTCGTCGACTTCGCCGAGCCCGGCGTGCGCAAGGCCTTCAACGACCTCGACGCCTGCGAGGCGGTCGTCGTGCCGATCGCCACGCCGCAGCGCTTCCTGGGCTGCTTCATCGCCTCGACGCTCTCGGGAGCGGGCCGCCTGCAGGGCTCCCCCGAGCTGCTGGACCGCGTCGCCAGCGTGGCCACGCACGTCGTGACCGCCCTGGAGAACGGGCGCCTGGTCGACCAGATCACCCACCAGGCGACCCACGACCAGCTCACGGGCGTCGCCAACCGGGCGGGCTTCGGCGAGCGCATGATGGCGGCGGGACGCGCGGCTGCCGCCGGCGGCTCGCCGTTCGTGCTGTTCTTCCTGGACCTGGACGGCTTCAAGGCGATCAACGACCGCCACGGCCACGAGGTCGGCGACGACCTCCTGCGCGCCGTGGGCCTGCGGCTGGGCGCGTGCCTGCGCGACACGGACACCCTGGCGCGCCTCGGCGGCGACGAGTTCGCCGTGCTCGCCGACGGCTCGGGCGGGCGGGAGGGGCTCGAGGCCCTCGCCGCGCGCCTGGTCGGGGTCTTCCACGATCCCTTCGTGCTCGGCGGGCTCGAGCTGCACGTCGGCGCGAGCGTCGGGCGCGCCGACTGGGCGGTCGACGGGACCGTCGCCGAGGACCTCCTGCGCGCTGCCGACGCGGCGATGTACGCCGAGAAGCGCTCCCGGGCGCTCTCCCGCGACGTGCCGCCGGTGCGCACGTGAGCGCCGAGGCCGAGGTCCTGTGGGCGGCGCTGGACGCCTCGGGCGTCGCGGCGCTGCGCCTGGACGACCGCGGTCGCGTGACCGGCCGGACGGGCGCCGCCGTCGCGCTGACCGGCAGCGAGGTGCTCCGCGACCTCGAGCTCGCCGCGACCGCACCGGGGCCCTGGCCGCCGCCCGCCGGCGCGCTGCTCGAGCTCCCCGGCGCCGTCGGGGTGGACCTCGTGGCCCGGCCGCTGGGCGCCGACGCCGGTGTCGTGCTGCTGGAGCGCCCCGCGGGTCGGGTCGAGGTCGAGGAGCGCGCCATGCTCGCGCTCGGGACCTTCGCGTTCCTCGCGCTGGCGCTGCTGATCGCGCTGGACGGCGCCGACGACGCCCACGCCGAGGGCGACATCGACGCCGCGCTGGCCCGCGCCGCCTGCGCCGTGACCGGGGCCAGTGGCGCGACGGTCTTCGCCGAGCACGCCGACGGCGGGCTCGTGGTCACCCACGCCGCGGGCTGGAACGCGACGGGCGCCCGCGTGCTGCCCGGCGCGCACTCCGGTGCGAACCTCGTGCACGCCACGGGCGTGCCGGTCTTCGCCGCCGACGCCCAGCGCGACCCGCGCCTGTCCGGCGCGAACCTGCGCCAGTCGGGTGCCGCGTCGGTGGCCATCTGGCCCGTGCAGATCGACGGGCGCACCGCGGGCGCCGTGCTGTGCTGGTGGGCCGAGCCGGTGGCGGAGCTCTCCCAGCGCACCGAGCGCCTGCTCGGCGCCGTCGCCGACGCCGCTGCGGTGGCCATCGAGCGCCGCTCGCTCGTCGGGCGCCTCGAGCTCGTCGACCGGCTCGACCCGCTCACGGGCCTGGGCAACAGCCGCGCCTTCGAGGCCGAGCTCGCGCGGCGCATGGAGCCGCCCTCCGAGCGCCCGGTCGTCGTGGCGCTCCTGGACCTCGACCGCTTCGCCGCCTACAACCACGCCCACGGCCACGCGGCGGGCGACGACCTGCTGCGGGCCTGCGCCTCGGCCTGGAGCGACGCGCTCGGGCGGGAGGGCATCATCGCCCGGCGGGGCACGGAGCAGTTCGCGGTGCTCCTCGACGGCCACGAGGGCGAGCAGGCCTTCGCGGTGGTGGAGGGCCTGCGCGCCGCGACGCCGCACGGCGCCACCTGCTCGGCCGGCGTCGCGCGCTGGGACACCCAGGAGCACGCCGAGGGGCTCCTGGCCCGGGCCGGGTACGCGCTGCACCGCGCCAAGGCCACCGGGCGCGACACGACGTGCGTCGCGCCCTTCGCCACGGGCCGCGCGCCCCTGGCCAGCGTCGAACCGCTGCGGGCCGTGGACGCCGCAGCGGCCGACGTCCCCGCGGCCGAGCTGCGCCGCGCGCTCGCCGAGGGACGCTTCTCGCTGGACTACCAGCCGGTCTTCGGCGCCCTGGACGGGCGCCTGGCCGGCCTGGAGGCGCTCGTGCGCCTTCGCGGCCGCCACGGCGAGGTCATCCCGCCCGGGCGCTTCATCGGCGCCGCGGAGGCGAGCGGGCTCATCGTCAGCCTCGGGGCGTGGGTCATCGAGCGCTCCTGCGCGCAGGTCGCGGCGTGGCGCACGCAGGGCCTGGACGTCCCGCCGGTGGCCATCAACCTGTCGCCGCGCCAGCTCGACGGTCCCGACCCGGCCGAGGTGATCGCCTCGGCGCTGCGCCGCCACGGCATGGCCCCGTCGGACTTCTGCGTGGAGGTCACCGAGTCCGCGCTGGTCAGCGGGACCGACGCGCTCGTGGACGTCCTGCGCCACCTGCAGGGCACCGGCGTCATCACCGCGCTGGACGACTTCGGCGCGGGGCACTCGAGCTTCTCCCGCCTGGCGACGCTCCCGTTCGACCTGCTCAAGATCGACCGGGCGCTGGTGGCCGACGTCGGCGTCGACGCCCGCGCCACCGCGCTGCTGGAGGGCCTCGTGCACCTCACCCGCTCGATCGGCCTGGGCACGGTCGTCGAGGGCATCGAGACGGCCGAGCAGCACGACGCCTCGCGCAGCGCCGGGGCGTCCCTGCTGCAGGGCTTCCGCCTCGCCCGTCCCGAGCCGGCCGACGTGGTCGCCCGGCGGCTGCGTCCGCTGGGCCCGTCGGTCGCCCGGGCGCTCTCGGCCTAGCTAGGCGCCCGCGGCCGCGCGCTCGGCCAGGACAGCCTCGGCGGCCTCCTCCGCCTGGGTGAGCTGCGCGCGGACGAGCTCGATGCCCGAGCGCCAGAAGCCCGGGTCGTCGAGGTCCAGGCCGGCGATCGCGGCGAGCTCCTCGGGCGACTTGGAGCCGCCCGCGCTCAGCAGCTCGACGTAGGCGGGGACGAACTCCTCGCCGCGCTCGAGGTACTGGCCGTAGACCGACAGCGCCAGCAGCTGGCCGTAGGCGTAGGCGTAGACGTAGCCCGGGGTCCCGATGAAGTGGGGGACGTAGCTCCACCAGGAGCGGTACTCCTCGGTGACCTCCACGGCGTCGCCGAGGAGCTCCTCCTGCGAGGCGGCCCACAGCTCGCCGATGCGCTCCACCGACAGCTCGCCCTCCTCGCGGCGCGCCGTGTGGGCGGCCTGCTCGAACTGGTTCATGGCGGTCTGGCGGAAGACCGTGGCGATCGAGCCCTCGATGTTCTCGGCCAGCAGCGACAGGCGGCTCTGCGGGGTGTCGGCCTGGTCGAGCAGGCGGCGGAAGACGAGCGTCTCGCCGAAGACCGACGCGGTCTCGGCCAGCGTGAGCGGCGTGTGCTGCTCGAAGGGGCCGCGCGGCTGGGCCAGCGCGGCGTGCAGGCCGTGGCCGAGCTCGTGGGCGAGCGTGAGGACGTCGCGGCGCTTGCTCGTCCAGTTGAGGAGCACGTAGGGGTGCACCGACGGGACGGTGTAGGCGCAGAACGCGCCGCCGCGCTTGCCCGGCCGCACGGGCGCGTCGATCCAGGACTCGTCGAAGAAGCGCCGGGCGGTGTCGCCCAGGATCGGGGAGAAGTCGTCGAAGCTCTGCAGGACGAGGTCGCGCGCGGGCTCCCAGTCGACGTGCTCCTCGTCCTCGGTGACCGAGGCCATCCGGTCGTAGTCGGCCAGGCGGTCGATCCCGAGCAGCTTGGCCTTCAGCGCGTACCAGCGCCGGGCGATGTCGTAGTTGTCCTTGACGGCCTCGATGAGCGCCTGGACCGAGGCGTCGGAGGCCTCGTTGGAGAGGTTGCGGCTCGACAGCCACGAGTCGTAGCCGCGCAGGCGGTCCTCGACGGCCTTGTCGAGCAGCAGCGTGTTGAAGACGTACGCGCGGGTGCGCAGGCCGGGCTGCAGCGCCTCGGTCACCGCCTTGTGGACGGCCTGGCGCTCCGCGCGGTCCGGGGAGGTCATGCCGGAGAGGGCGACGTCGAGCGGGACGGGCTGCTCCTGGCCCGGCAGGGTCACCTCGATGGCGCTCGTGAGCTCGTCGAAGAGCCGGCTCCAGGCCTCGGCGCCGGACTGGTCCTTCTCGGCCGAGATGCGCTCCTCGGGCTCCGACAGCAGGTGCGGGCGGTAGCGGCGGACCGAGCGCAGGTAGTGGCGCGCCTGGTCGAGGCCGTCGGCGGAGAGCAGCTCCTCGACGCGGTCGTCCTCCAGCGCGGCCCACTCGAGGTCGAAGAAGATGAGCGTCGTCTGCAGCTGCGTGCCCTTCTCCTGCACGCGCGCCATGAGCGCCCCGTTGGCCGGGTCCTGCGTGTCGGTGGAGAAGCGCAGGGAGGCGTAGTTGCCGGCGCGCCCGACGGCTTCGGAGATCGCGGCGACCTCGGCGATGGCCTCGGCGAGGCCGGGGCCGTCGAGCTCGGCGACCTTGCCCTGGTAGCGCTCGGCGAAGGCCGTCGCGCGGGCCTGGGCCTCGTCGAGGAGCCGGTCGGCGCCCGCGGGCCCCTCCCCGTCGACGAGCGGATCGAGGTCCCAGGCGACGGAGGCGACATCCACGGTGCTCATGGCACCGATGCTAACCCGGCGTCAGCACCCACCCGGGCCGCAGGCGTCGCCGCCGATGACCGTCTCGAGCTTCGGCTGCTGGCGCCAGCCCTCGGCGAGCAGGCGGGCCATCTCCTCCGGGGGCTGGGCGCCCGCGGCGCCGACCCGGCGGTCCACCACGAAGAACGGGACCGCGGTGATGTTGAACGACGCGGCGGTGCGCTCGTCGTCGCGGACGGCGTCGGCGAAGCGGTCGGACGACAGCAGCGCGTCGACCTCGTCGGCGGGCAGGCCGACCTCGCCGGCCAGGCGGGCGAGCGTCGCGTGGTCGGAGAGCAGCTCGCCCTGGGTGAGGTAGGCGGCGAAGAGGCGCTCCTCCATCGCGTCCTGGCGGTCGTGGGCCTTGGCCAGGTGCACGAGGCGGTGGGCGTCGAACGTCGTGCCGGAGCGCGTGCGGTCGAAGCGCAGCTCGAGGCCGTCGCCCGCGGCCGCGTCGGCCATGCGCTGGTTCATCGCCTCGGCCTCCTCCAGCGTGGTGCCGTACTTCTCGGCGAGGTGCTCGCCGTGGCTGCCGGGGCGCTCGGCCGGGGCGGTCGGATCGAGCTCGAACGAGCGCCACTCGACGGTCACCTCGTCGGCGTGCTCGAAGTCGGCGAGCGCGGCCTCGAAGCGGCGCTTGCCGACGTAGCACCAGGGGCAGGCGATGTCCGACCAGATCTCGACGTGCATGGTGGTCACGCTAGCTCCGGCGGGCTATGCTGCGAGGCGTAGGGCAAGCAAGGGGACGACAGGCTTCGACGTGGTCGGACCCGTGCCGTCGGTTGCGAGCCGAGGTGCCGGTGGCCTCGTAAAACTCCGGCAAAAACACATGTGCGGACTCTCACGAGTACGCCCTCGCTGCCTAGCACCTAGCTAAGTGAGTGAGGACTCGGCCCCCGCTACGCCGGCCGCGGGGTGCTTCCGGGTTCAGAACGCCGGCTCACCTGGGAAGGCCCGCCTTCGCCGACCTAGGGACATCTCAGAGGGCTGGCCCCCCGTGACCCTTGCCCGTGTGGCAAGCGGGGGGCGAGATCCAGAACACGGGATACGCTCGTAGAAGCCGTCGGAACGCGATCGCGGACGTGGGTTCAATTCCCACCGTCTCCACCTCGCAGGAGGGCCACCCCAGGGTGGCCCTCCGTCGTTCGGCCGGCGGGACGCGCCGGCCGCACGGGTCACTGCCGGGCGCCACCGCCTGCCGCGTCGTCCGAGCCACCCGCGCTCGCCTGGTCGGCGCCCGTGCCGGCCACGGGGGCGTCCTCCGACGGCGTCTGGCGCTGGGCGTTGTGCGGCGCGGCGTCCTGGCCGCTGCGACGTTCGCTCGGCGCCTTGGCGACGTGCTCTGACCACAGGCGCTTGAGATCCATCGACCGACCGTAGGCCGCCGAGGCGGTCCGGCCGCGAGCCGGGCGCGTTGGTGCGCGCGGCGGGCCCGCGGAGGCGCCCGGTCAGCAAGGCGCTCGGCGCCCCACGCCCCAACACGGCGCCCGCGTGCGCAGGGGGTGGGTCAGAGGCCGCCCCGCGGCGCACCCGCTCGGCCTGCGGCGCTCGAGCCCGTGAGCGTCCGTCGGCGCACCAGCGTGACGAGCAGCGCCGCCGCGGCGGCCGCGGCCGCCGCGAGGAACGCCGGCGCGACGCCGTGGGCGTCGACGACGAGCCCCGCGACGACGCCGCCCAGCGCGATCCCGGCGGCGTTGGCGCTCGACAGCCAGGTGAACGGCTCCGAGCCCGCGTCGGGCGTGACCGCGTCGAGCACGAGCGTCGTGGTCGACCACTGCGCGGCCGACGGCATGCCCGCGAGGAGCAGGAGCACGGCGAGGACCCCGACGGGCACGCGGAGGGCGAGCAGCACGAGCGCCGCGCTGAAGAGCGCGAGGATGACCGCCAGCCGCGAGGCGGGGTCGGCGGTCCACGTGCGCGCCCCGTGCAGGAGCCCGCCGAGCACCGAGCCGACGGTGAAGGCGGCCAGGAGCACGCCCGCCAGGCCGGGCCGGCCGCGCTCGGCGGCCGCGGCGATCGCGGTGACGTCGACGATGCCCATGCCGAGGTCGGCCAGCGCGGTGACGAGCACGAGGCTGCGCACCGCGGGCAGGCGGAGCGAGCCCAGGCCTCGCGCGCGGTGCACGGGCTCGAGGGGGCGCAGGGCCGTCCGCCGGGCGAACGCCCATCCGGCGGCGGCGGTGACCGCAGCGGCGACCAGCAGCGTCGTGCGCGGGCCGAGGAGCGCGATGCCCGCCGTGGCCAGGAGCGGTCCCGCGACGAACGTCGCGATGTGGGCGGACATCTCCAGCGCGTAGGCGGTGGCCAGGCGCGGGGTGCCCGTCCCGAGCATCCGCCGCCACTCCAGGCGCATCGCCGCCGCGACCTGCGGCGTGCTCGCGCCCTGGAGGAGGCCGAGCACGGCCAGCAGCGGGAGCCGGCCGGGCGCGGCGAGCAGCGCGAGCGCCAGCGTCACGCCCGCGTTGGCCACGGAGAGCCCTACGAGCGATCTCGCGCCGTGGCGGTCCAGGGCACGGCCCCGCAGCGGGGAGGAGGCCCCGGCGCCCACCGCGACGGCGGCGGTCACCAGCGCGCCCGCGGCGAAGGTGCCGGTCCGGCGCTCCAGCAGGACGACCAGCAGCAGCGCGGTCATGCCCGCGGGCAGGCGGGCGAGCAGCGAGAGACCCTCCGACGCGGCGGCGCCGGGAGTCGTCAGGACGTCGCGGTAGGGGCGCAGGAGCATCGGGGCGCAGCGTCCCCGGCCGCCGGCGAGATGCGTGACACTTCGGCCCCAGCCGGATGGTCCGCTTCCACCTCACCCGGGAGGACCTCCTCCGGACGCGCTTCGCGATCTCCCCGCTCTTCGAGCTCGTCTCCAGCGTCATGCTGCTGCGCCGCGACCCGGCGACCCTGGCGCTGCACGAGCCGTGGGCGCGCGCGGCGCGCGAGCGCACCGCCGGCTCGGAGCGGCCCCTGCTCGACGCGCTGGTGCCCGCCACGGGCTACGTCCCGGACTTCCTCTCCCCGCCGCCCGCCACGCACCGGCCCGATCTCGAGGCCGAGCTGCGCCGGGTGGAGCGGACCCCGGTGGACCGCCTGCGCCGCGAGGTGGCCCGGCGCTTCGCCGACGGCCCGCCGCCGCCCGCGGCGGTCGTGGAGCTGCTGGAGCGCCCGACGCCGGGCCTGCGCCGCCTGGCCGACGAGGTCCGCGGCCACTGGGCGGCGGCGATCGCGCCGTGGTGGGAGGCGATCCGCGGCGCCTGCGCGGACGACATCGCCCACCGGGCCGTCGCCTCGACGGTCGACGGGCCGATCGAGGCCTTCGCCGACCTGCACGAGGACGTCGGGTGGGACGGCGACGTGCTCGCCGTCGCGCAGGCCGCCGACGCCGACGTCGCGCTGACCGGACGCGGGCTGCTGCTGGTGCCCTCGGCGTTCGTGTGGCCGAAGGTCGTGGCCGTGCACGACGCGCCCTGGCCGCCCGCGCTCTTCTACCCGCCGCGTGGGATCGGCGGGCTGTGGGCGCCGCGGACGGGGGAGGGGCGCCACGCGCTCGCGCGCCTGCTCGGCCGCCGCCGCGCGGAGGTGCTGCTCGCGCTGGACCGCGAGCGCTCCACCTCGGGGCTGGCGGCGCACATCGCGCTGAGCACGTCGAGCACGTCGGAGCACCTGACGACGCTGCGCGAAGCCGGCCTCGTGCGGGCCCGACGCGCGGGCCGGGAGGTCCTGCACCGCCGCACGGCGGCCGGTGACGCGGTCGTGGGCGGGAGTCGGCCGGGGACCTCCGTGGACGCCCAGCGCCCGGACCCGCATCCGGCCGCCGACCACGGGTAGCACCTGGACCATGACCGTCGCAGACACCCTCTCCAACACGACCCGCGCCGCCCACGACGTGGGCCTGGCCGCCTGGCTGGGCGGCTCGATGTTCGGCAAGTTCGCCCACAACCCGTCGCTCACGCGCATCAGCAGCCACGCCGAGCGGGGGAAGGTCGCCAACGCGGCCTGGAACGGCTACAACCCGATCAACGCGGTCGGCCTCGGCGTCGCCGCCCTGGGCTGGACCGCCGCCCGCCTGACCGACGACCGCCCCGACGCGCTCCCGGCCAACGAGCAGGCCCTCGCCACGGCCAAGGACGTGCTCATGGGCCTCGCGGTCGTCGGCGGGATCGCCAACGGCATCCAGGGCGCCCGCCTGGCCAAGCAGGGCCCGGACGGCGCCGTGCCGATCGAGAGCGGCACCGAGCCCGCGACCGAGACCCCGCAGGAGGCTGCGCGCATCCAGCGCAGCCTCGGCGTGCTGGGGAACCTGAACATCGCCACGGGCGTGGCGCTCGTCGCGGTCAACGCGGTGATCGCGCAGGTCAACCACGACCACCCGAGCCCCAAGCGCCTCGTGGCCACCGCCTCGCGCCCGAGCCCGCTGTGGCTGCTGAGCGCCCTCGGCACCGCCGCTGCGGCCCTCGACGAGGTCCGCACGCGGACCGACGGCTAGGCCTGCCGCCGCCGCCGCGCGCCCGGACCCAGCTCGACCTCGAGCTCGTCCGGGCCGACGGCGTGGCCGTCGGCGCAGCGCGCCTCGATGCGCACGGGCGCGCCGCAGTCGGCGTGGCGCAGCGCCACGGGCGCCCCGTCGGGCTGCAGCCAGCGGTCGCCCCACTGCATGAGCGCCGCGAGCGCGACCACCAGGTCGCGCCCGCGCTCGGTCAGCTCGTAGCCCTCGCGGGTGCGCTGGCCCGGGTCGCGGTAGGGGACGCGCTCCAGGAGCTCGTCGGCGACGAGCTCGCGCAGCCGCGCGGACGTCGCGGCGTCGCCCAGGCCCACCCGGCGGGCGAAGTCGTCGAAGCGCGTGGTGCCGTAGGCGGCCTCGCGCAGCAGCAGCAGCGACGAGCGCGTGCCGAGCACGTCGAGGGCACGGCCGAGGGAGCACACGCCGGCCGCCGACCAGGCGTCGCGGTCGGCCAGGGGGCCGGTGAGGGAGAGCGGGGCCATGTCCCGATGATGGCGCCCCTGGCTTGCGCTGACAAGAGCCAGCGCCTAGGGTCACCTGGCTATGACGACCAAGAGCCAGGGCGGGGACGTCCGCCACCGCCGCCAGGTGCTCGCGCTGCTGTCGCTCGCGGCGTTCATGGCCAGCCTCGACCTCTTCATCGTCAACGTGGCCTTCGAGGACATCGCGCGGTCGTTCGCCTCGTCGACCTCCGCGGTGAGCTGGGTCCTCAACGGCTACGCGATCGTCTACGCGGCGCTGCTCGTCCCGGCGGGCCGCCTCGCCGACCGCTTCGGCCGCAAGCCGGCCTTCCTGCTCGGCCTCGCGCTCTTCACCCTGGCCAGCGCGGGCTGCGCCGCCAGCCCGTCCCTCGGCCTCCTCGTCGCCTGCCGCGTGCTCCAGGCGGCGGGCGCCGCCGTGCTGACGCCCGCGAGCCTCGGGCTCGTGCTCGCCGCCTTCCCCGCGGCGGAGCGGGCGGGCGCGGTGCGGGTGTGGGCCACCACGGGTGCCCTGGCGGCCGCCGCCGGGCCCGTGGTCGGCGGGCTCCTGGTGGAGGCGTCGTGGCGCTGGGTCTTCCTCGTGAACCTGCCCATCGGCCTGCTCGCGCTCGTCGGGAGCGCGGGGCTCGTCGCGGACTCGCGCGATCCCGCGGTCACCCGGCTGCCCGACCTGGTGGGCGCGGGGCTGCTCGTCGTGGGCATCGGCGCCCTGGCGCTCGGCGTCGTCGAGGGCCCGGACTGGGGTTGGGGGAGCGCGCGGGTGCTCGGCGCCCTCGTGGTGGCGGTCCTGGCCACCGCCGCGTTCGCGCGGCGCTCGGCCCGGCACCCGCTGCCGGTGATCGAACCCGCGCTGCTCGCCGTGCGCTCCTTCGCCTGGGCCAACCTCACCGCGCTGGCCTTCGGGGCCGCGTTCGCCGGCAACCTGCTGTGGGGCGTGCTGTGGATGCAGCAGGTCTGGGGCTACTCCGCGCTCCAGGCCGGCCTCGGCTTCGCGCTCGGGCCGCTCATGGTGCCGCCCTTCGCCGCGGTGGCGGGCCGGCTGCGCCGCCGCGTCGGACCGGGCACGGTGACCGCGCTGGGCTGCGTGCTGCTGGCCGCGGGCGCCGTCATCACGTTGCTGCGCGTCGGGCAGGATCCCGCGTGGGCGGCCGAGGTGCTCCCCGGGCTGCTCGTGGGCGGCGCGGGCGTCGGCCTGGCGCTGCCCGAGATCCTGTCGGCCTCCACGGCCGACCTGCCGCCGGAGCGCTCGGCCACCGGGAGCGCGGTCGTGAACATGAGCCGCCAGGTGGGCAGCGTCGTCGGGGTGAGCGTGCTGGTCGCCGTCCTCGGCGCGCCCGCGGGCTACGCGGCGGCCCACGACGCCTTCCAGGCCGGGTGGCTGGCCATCGCGGGGGCGGCGCTCCTCGGAGCGCTCCTGGCCCCGGGGATGACCCCGCGGACGGTGGCGGTGGTGGAGCCCGCGCCGGGTCAGGTGCCGGTCAGCGCTTCCGTCCGTTGACCTGACGGATGTCCTCGATCCCCTCGGCGCGCATGCGCGCGACGAGGTCGCGCCGGATCGCGCGGGGGACGAGCGGGCCGCGGTAGATGAGCGCCGTGTAGAGCTGGACGAGGTCGGCGCCGGCGCGCAGCAGCTCGAGGGCGTGGGCGCCCGAGCCGACCCCGCCGCAGCCGACGATCACGGCCTCGTCGGGGAGGCGTTCGGCCGCCCGGGCGACCATCGCCCGGGCCAGGGGCCGCAGGCCGGGGCCGCTGAAGCCGCCCTGGGCCTCGACCACCGGCCCCTCGACGGGGCGGGTCAGCGTCGTGTTGCCCAGCACCACCCCGGCCGCGCCGGCGGCGACGAGGACGTCGAGGGTCGCGTCGAGCTCGCCCGGATCGAGGTCGGGGGCGAGCTTGACGAGCACGGGACGCGGCGCGCCCACCGTCGCGAGGTCCGCGTGCAGGCGCGCGAGGATCCCGCCGAGCACGTCGGGTGCCTGCAGGCGCCGCAGGCCCGGGGTGTTCGGCGAGGAGACGTTGACCACGAAGGCGTCGACGTCGGCCGCCAGGCGCGTGGCCACCGCGGCGTAGTCGCCTGCGGCCTCGTCGTCGGGCGTCTCCTTCATCTTGCCGAGGTTGACCAGCAGCGGCACGCCGAGCGGCCGGGCGGCCCGCAGGCGGGGGGCGACGGCCTCCACGCCCTCGGAGTTGAAGCCCATCCGGTTGACGAGCGCCTCGTGGCCGCGCAGGCGCACGACGCGCGGGCGGTCGTTGCCGGCCTGGGGGCGGGGGAGGACGGCGCCCTCCTCCACGAAGTCGAAGAGGCCCGCGAGCGAGCGCGGCGCGTGGGCGTGCTTGTCGAAGCCCGCGGCCAGGCCGACCGGGCCCGCGAACGGCAGGCCCAGGAGCTCCTGGGCGAGCCCGGGGTGCGCGTCCTTGGTGCGGCCGACCGCGGCGACCAGGCGCGGCCGGCGCTCCACGCGTCCGAGCACCGCCATCGTGCGCTCGTGGGCCACCTCGGGATCGTCGCCGGAGGTGGCGAACAGCACCTCGCGCAGCAGCCGGTAGCTCACGCGCCGGGACGGTAGCTGGCGTGGACCCGCCGCCGATCGGGAACGTAGACCCCACATGGTCGATCAGGGCATCCAGCGCTACGCCCACCGAGCTGCGTGGAGCGGCCTGCTCTTCGGGCTGCTGCTCAGCCTCCTGACGGGCTTCGCGGTGGTGTCGTCGCTGACCTTCAGCGCCACCTGGTGGATCGGCGCCTGGGCGCTGGCCGGCGTGCGGCGCGACCTGCTCGCCCCGGGCGACGACCAGCCCGGCCGCTGACCGGGTCGGCTCCTGCGCCGGGCGTGCTGCTCGGCGCCGTCGAGACCGGCGGCACCACGGTGCGCTGCGCGCGGGGAACGGGTCCCGATGACCTGGGCGACGTCGTGAGCTTCCCGACCGGGACGCCCGAGCAGACCGTCGCGCGGGTGCTCGCGCACTTCGCCGCGGGCCCCCGGGTGGCCGCCGTCGGGGTGGGCGCCTTCGGCCCGATCGAGGTGGATCCGGCCTCGCCGCGCTGGGGGCACCTGCTGCGCACGCCCAAGCCGGGGTGGTCGGGCTTCGGCCTGGGGCCCGCGCTGCGCGACGGGCTGGGCGTGCCGGTCGCGCTGGACTCCGACGTCAACGCGGCCGCGCTCGCGGAGGGGACCTCGGGCGCGGCGGTGGGCGTCCGCCCCGCCGCCTACGTGACCGTGGGGACCGGCATCGGCCTCGGCGTCCTGACCGAGGCCGGGCCCCTGCACGGCCTGCTGCACCCCGAGGCCGGCCACCTGCGCGTGCCGCGTGCGCCCGGCGACGACTTCGCGGGCAGCTGCCCCCACCACGGCGACTGCTGGGAGGGCCTCGCGGGCGGCCTCGCGGTCGCCGCGCGCTGGGGCGCCGATCCCTCGACGCTGCCCGAGGAGCACCCGGCGTGGGCGCTGGAGGCGGGCTACGTCGCCGCGGGCATCGCCGCCATCGTCCTCGTGCTCTCGCCGCGGCGGGTGGTGCTCGGGGGCGGCGTCGGCTCCCGGCCCGGCGTCCTGGCCGGCGTGCGCCGCCGCCTGCCCGGCCTGCTCGCCGGGGCGCTGGACCGCCCGGCCGACGAAGCCGCGGCAGCACAGCTGGTGGTCGCCCGCCACCACCGCGACGCGGGCCTGGCCGGCGCGATGGTCCTCGCGGCGGGCGCGGTGGCGCCGCACGCCGTTTAGGGTCCCGGGTCGGTGACCGGCCCCGACGACCGCACGCTGGAGGACATCGCCCGCACGGAGGCGCGCTTCCGGCTGGTCAACGACCGGATCGCCGAGACGCTCGATCCCGGCGTCCGCAGCCGTCC
>CAXUES010000006.1:0-1495 GCA_964250185.1 uncultured Solirubrobacteraceae bacterium
GCAGGAGGCGCCCGAGCTGCACGCGATGATCGAGCGGCTCTGCATCCAGGCCGACCTGCCCAAGCCGCGCATCGCGGTCGCCGACCAGCGCATGCCCAACGCCTTCGCGATGGGGATCCGCAAGAAGAACTCGGTCGTCTGCGCGACCACCGGCATCATGGAGCTGCTCTCCCCCGCCGAGCTCGAGGGCGTCATGGCCCACGAGCTCTCCCACATCGCCAACCGCGACGTGGCGATCATGACCCTGGCGAGCTTCTTCGCCTCGCTGGCCTCCATGATCGTCCAGTTCGGCTTCCTCTTCGGCGGCTCGATGGGCGGCGACGACGACGACGGCCCCGGCGCCTTCGCCCTCGTGCTCATCTCGCTCGTGGTCTACGTCCTGAGCTTCCTGCTCATGCAGGCCCTCTCGCGCTACCGCGAGTTCTCCGCCGACCGCGGCGCCGCGGTCATCACCGGCCGTCCGAGCGCCCTGTCCAGCGCGCTGATGAAGATCTCGGGCGCCAACGAGCGCATCCCGGCCGGCGACCTGCGCCAGCAGGAGCTCGCCGCCTTCTACTTCTTCCCCCCGGGCGCCAAGAAGGGGATCTCCAACCTCTTCGCCACCCACCCGCCGATGGAGAAGCGCATCGAGGCGCTCAGCCGCCTCGAGGCCCAGCTGCAGTCGGGTCGCTAGCGGCCCACCGGGCCTCTAGCCTCCCGGCATGGGCTTCCTCGACACCCTCCTCGGCCGCCGCACGGTGGCCAAGGCGGCGAGCAACGACCGGCTCTTCGCGCTGACCACGGCGGCGATCGAGCTGGAGATGGCGCACGACATCAAGACGCGCGGTCACGCCGCCATCGTCTTCCAGCCCCTCGCCACGAGCGACTTCGACCGCCTCGTCACCGAGGCGGAGGAGCTCGTGCGCGGCACGGGCGAGGAGAACGGCACCACCGTGCGCTCCGAGGCCGACACGTTCGGCTACCGCTGGGTCATCTTCGACGACGAGGACGTCGAGGACCTCGTGGTCGCCGTGCACACGGTGAGCGAGGCGCTCGCCGCGGGCGGCTACGCCGACCGGACCCTCTGCGCGGTCTTCGGCTTCCAGGACGTCCGCTCCCAGCCGGTCTACTTCATCTACAACTACAAGCGCGGCTCCTGGTACCCCTTCGTGCCGGCGCCGGGCGCCCAGCAGCGCTCGAGCGAGCGCGAGCTGCAGGTCAAGGCGCAGATCGGGAAGGAGCTCCCGATCGAGCCCGAGCTCGAGCGCTGGTTCCCCCTCTGGGGCATCCCGATCTGAGCGCCCCGGCGGCCGCGTGGCCGCCGGGAGCGAGCGTGGGCGGCGCTAGGCCGTCGCGGCCGGCGGGGGATCCGGGATGAGCCCCTCGCCGGTGAACTGCTGCCCCGCCTCGTCGAACGAGAGGTCGGCGGGCGGGAGGATGAAGTCCGACTCGACGAGGTCGTCGTCGTCGTGGCGGGAGCCCTCGGCCCGCACGAAGTCCAGCAGCTCGCCGAAGC